>NZ_RAWQ01000066.1:0-42857 GCF_003668965.1 Corallococcus sp. AB030 | reverse complement strand
GCCCAGGACTTCAGGGCGCGTGGTGCGCGCGGCATGGGGCTTGATCTTCTCGACGAACGCGTCGCCGGCCTCGATGTCTACTCCGGACTGCTTGTAGGTCGTTCCCACGGGCCGGCCTTGTACCCCTCCCGGGGGCCCCTGTCTCGGGCCTCGGATGGGACGTGTCGGGTTTGCGGCGGCTCGCTGCCCTGGGGCGCCCGCACGATATCGGTCTGGGATATTTGACCGGTGGGGTGGGGGCTGATTGACTCGCGGGCCAGATGGGCGCCGAGGAAACCCTCTTTCAACGTTTTGGCAAGGAGTTCCCCAAGGGCACCGAGCTCTTCCGCGAGGGAGAGATCGGCAAGGAGATGTTCGTCATCCAGTCCGGGAAGATCGCCATCTCCAAGCGCGTACGCGACGTGGAGAAGGTGCTCGCGGTCCTGGGGCCGGGCGAATTCTTCGGGGAGATGGCCATCATCTCCAACAAGCCCCGGAACGCCTCCGCCGTGGTGCATGACGACGCGAAGCTGCTCGTCATCGATCCCAAGACCTTCGAGGCGATGATCCGCGGCAACGCGGAGATCGCCGTGCGGATGATCAAGAAGCTGGCCGAGCGCCTCTCCGAGGCGGACGCCCAGATTGAAAACCTGCTCCACGGCGACCCCGCCAGCCGCGTCGTCCATCAAATCCTCCAGGCCTGCCAGACGCGCGGCCGGCCGCTGGAGGAGGGCGTGGAGGTGGACTTCGCCGTCCGGGAGATGCCCCGGCAGATTGGCGTGGGCGAGCCCGCCGTGCGCAGCATGCTGGAGCGCCTGGAGCGCGCGGGCCTCATCGAGCGGAGCGGCGACAGGATCACCGTGTACGACACGGCCCGGCTGCATGACTTCCTCAACTACCTCGAGATGAAGTGGAAGTTCGGAGACCTCTAGCGTGAAGCTGCAAGTCCTCGGGTGCCACGGCGGCGAGCTTCCCACGTGCAGGAGCACCTGCTTCCTCGTGGACGACGTGCTCGCGCTCGACGCGGGCGCACTCACCGGCACGCTCTCGTTGGATCAGCTCTGCAAGGTGGACGACATCCTCGTCGGCCACAGCCACTTCGACCATGTGAAGGACCTGCCGCTGCTCGCCGACCTGGTCATCGGCCGCAGGGACAAGCCCGTCACCATCCATGCCTCCCGCGAGTGCGCCAAGGCGCTGCGCGAGAACATGTTCAACAACTCGCTGTGGCCGGACTTCACGCGCATCCCCACGCGCAACAAGCCCGTCCTGGCCATCAAGACCTTCCGCGCCGGCAGCACCTTCCAGGTGGGCCCCTACACCGTGAAGAGCGTGCCGGTGAGCCACCCCGTGGAGTCGTGTGCCTTCATCATCAGCGACGGCAAGACGTCGCTGGCCATGAGCGGCGACACCGGCCCCACGGACAAGCTGTGGAAGGCGCTCAACGCCACGAAGAACCTGAAGGCGCTGCTGCTGGAAGCCAGCTTCCCCAACAGCCTCCAGGCCCTGGCGGACATCTCCGGCCACCTGACGCCCGCCACCGTGGGCTCGGAGCTGCGCAAGTTCGACCGCAACGGCGCCCAGGTGATGCTCTACCACCTGAAGCCCGCCTTCGTGACCCAGCTCAAGAAGGAGCTGGCCCCGCTGCCCGTGAACGTCCTGGAGCTGGGCGAGACGTTCCAGTTCTAGGGACGTGCCGCGGCGCGGCGTACGCGGGTATTGACGGCCCGAGGCGGGCGGATTAACCCCCGGGCCTCATGGCCTGGTTCTCCAAGAAGCCCCGCATCGCCGTCGACTCAGAGAAAGCCGCCGAGCCCCAGCCCTCCCGCATGCAGGGACTCTGGGCCAAGTGCGAGCAGTGCGACGAGATCATCTACCGCCAGGAGCTCGAGAAGAACTGGATGGTGTGCATGCACTGCGAGCACCACCACGCCTGGACGGCTCGCGCGCGGCTGGCGGCCACATTGGATCCGGACTCCTTCGAGGAGTTCGACAAGGAGCTGGAGCCCCAGGACCCGCTCGGCTTCACCGACTCCAAGAAGTACAAGGACCGGCTCAAGTCCACGCGCAAGAACCTGGAGGAGAACGATGCGTTCATCTCCGGCGTGGGCCGCATCGAGGGACACCCCGTCTCCATCGGCTCCTTCGTCTTCGAGTTCATGGGCGGCTCCATGGGCTCCGTGGTGGGTGAGAAGGTCACGCGCGTGTTCGAGCGCGCCTTCGAGCTCAAGTGCCCCGCGGTGGTGTTCTCCGCCTCTGGCGGCGCGCGCATGCAGGAGGGCATCTTCTCCCTGATGCAGATGGCGAAGACGTCCGCGGCCATTGCCCGCTTCCGCACCAGCGGCAAGCCGTACGTCTCCGTGATGCTCAACCCCACCACGGGCGGCGTGGCCGCGTCCTTCTCCTGGCTGGGCGACATCATCCTCGCGGAGCCCAAGGCCCTCATCGGCTTCGCCGGCCCGCGCGTCATCGAGCAGACCATCCGCCAGAAGCTGCCGGAGGGCTTCCAGCGCTCGGAGTTCCTGTTGGATCACGGGATGATCGACGCCATCGTCCACCGCAAGGACCTGCGCGGAAAGCTGGGGCAGATCCTCGGCATGCTGGGGTAGGGCAGCGGGCTTCCACCCATGGACGCGCCCCGCACCCCCGAAGAGGCCCTGCGCTTCTTCCAGGCGCTCAACCCCTCCGGCATCAAGCTGGGGCTGGAGCGGGTGAGGGACGCGCTCGCCGCGCTGGATCACCCGGAGCGGGACTACCCGGCGCTGCACGTCGCCGGCACCAACGGCAAGGGCAGCACCTGCGCCTTCGTGGCGCGCGCGCTGGAGGCCGCCGGCCACCGCGTGGGGCTCTACACGTCCCCGCACCTGGTGCGCGTCAACGAGCGGATCCGCGTCTCCGGTGAGGACATCCCGGACGAGGTCTTCGGGCAGCGCATCCTGGAGATTTTGGAGCGCTATCCCTCCGCGCTGTCGGATCCGATGACGTACTTCGAGTTCGGCACCGTGGTCGCGCTCTGGCACTTCTCCCGTGAGCGCGTGGACGTGGCCGTGCTGGAGACAGGCCTGGGCGGCCGGCTGGACGCCACCACCGCCGCGAACCCCGTCGTCACGTGCGTCACCCCCGTGTCCTTCGACCACATGGAGTACCTGGGGAACACGCTCCGGGAGATCGCCGGGGAGAAGGCCGGCATCTTCAAGGCGGGTGTCCCGGTGGTCCTGTCCCGGCAGGAGCCGGAGGCCCTGGACGCGCTCCTGCGCCGCGCGGAGCAGCTCGCCGTGCCCGTTCAGGTGGAGGGCCGCGACTTCGGCATCGTCCCAGGGGCCGATGGAACGCTGTCGTATCGGGGACCCGGTTGGTCGCTCGACGGCCTCACGCTCGCGCTGCGCGGTCCGTATCAGCACCAGAACGCGGCGGTGGCCCTGGCCTGCCTGGAGTCCCTTCAGGCCCGGGGCGTGGCGGTGACGCCGGAGGCCGCGCGCGAGGGGCTGGCCACGGCGCGCTGGCCGGGGCGGTTGGAGGAGGTGTCCCAGGACCCGACGGTGGTGGTGGACGGCGCCCACAACCCGGCGGGCGTGGCGGTGCTGCTGGAGGCCCTGCGCACCCTCTATGCCGGGCGGCCGTTGCACCTCGTCTTCGGGGTGGTGGCGGACAAGGACCGGGGGCCGATGATGCGAGCCCTGTTTCCGCTGGCGGCCTCCGTGCACCTCGCGCCGCTGGACACGCCGCGCTCGCTTGCCCCGGAGCGATACATCGCTGAAGCACGGATTTTGTGTTCACGGGTCGTCGCGCACTCCTCCCTGGAGGAGGCCCTAGCCGGAGCGAGGGCTGATGCAGTGGGTCGTCCGGACGGCGTGGTCCTCGCTACAGGCTCACTGTTCCTGGTAGGCGCCGTGAAGCGATGGGTTGACCGAAGCCTTGGCGCGATGCGGTATCAGCAGTAACTTTGCGACATGCGCCTGCCGGACTGGAGATCAGCGCTTCCGGGACCTCCGATGCCCACCGTCGATGAGGTCGACTTCCGGGCGCTGTACTCCAAGACCAACTACGTGGTGGAGACGGCGGACGGCTGGTCGCTCGTCATCACGCGCTACCGGCCGGTGAAACAGGCCTTCGCGCAGCCGCTGTTCGGTGAGCCGCTGCTGCTGGTGCACGGCTTCTCCCAGAACCGGCACACGTGGACGAGCGGCCAGTTCGTCAAGAACCTGCTCTTCTTCGGCGTGGACATCCACATCCTGGAGTTGCGCGGGCACGGCAAGAGCTCCATCGCCTTCCAGAAGGAGCGCGCCGAGCGCTTCAAGCGCCCGCTGCCGCAGGACCTGGACTACGGCTGGGACCTGGACAGCTACTTCCTCTACGACCTGCCGGCGGCCGTGTCCGGCGTCAAACGCATCACCCGCCGCGAGCGCGTCTTCTACTGCGGCCACTCCATGGGCGGCATGCTGGGCTACGGCTACGCCGGCATCCACGACGACTTCGAGGGGCTCATCACCATCGGGTCGCCCGCGGACCTGGGGCGCGGCTTCATGCTGCTGCGCATGCTGGCGCACGGCTCGCCGCTGCTCGCGGGTGCGGTGGACATGACGCTGGGCGGGCTGAACCTCAACCGGCGCGCGTCCTCGCTGGGCCTCTCGCTCCTGGCGAAGGGGGCGGGCGCCTTCAGCCCCGCGCTCCAGAAGCGCCTGGAGCCGGACGCGTCCAAGCCGCTCGTGTTCAACGCGGTGCCGGTGGACGTGGTGCTCAAGTGGGTGGAGCGCCAGCTGTCGCAAGCGGACGAGTCCGCGCTGTATCAGCGCTTCACGCGCAAGCTGAACCGGCTCATCAACACGGAGCGCGTCAGCCGGGACGACATCCGGTGGCTCCTGCGCGAGGGCGGCGAGCGCGAGCCCCGCAAGGTGATTGAACAGTTCGCCCGGTGGATCCGCCGGGGCGAGATGGTCTGCTACCGCACGGATTACGACTTCAAGCGCGGCTTCGGGAAGATTGAAATCCCCATGGCCATCATCTTCGGGGACCTGGATCCGCTGGCATCCGTGGAATCCACCCGCAGCGTCTACCGCGC
Organism: Corallococcus sp. AB030; assembly: GCF_003668965.1. NCBI lineage: Bacteria > Pseudomonadati > Myxococcota > Myxococcia > Myxococcales > Myxococcaceae > Corallococcus > Corallococcus sp. AB030. Next base: position 37,819 of record NZ_RAWQ01000066.1, on the reverse strand, counting down.
CGCGAAGAGCGAGTACCTGCTGTGGCGGCCGGTGAAGGGCAACAGCCACGTCGAGCTCACCATGGGGCACGACATCCGGCAGATCTGCTACGACATCAAGAACCTCATCGAGTACACCCGCACGCACCGCACGCGCTCGCCGGCCCTGCCGCGCTTGCGTTGAAGCGCGGACGTTCCGGCCAGACTGAAAAGTTGGTGCCCCCCGGGTGCGTGATATTTTCGCGCGCGTCTGTCTTCTGACGCATGTCACGGGAGTGGTCGATGAGGGGCTTGGCGGTGTCTCTGCTGGGATTGTGGCTCGTGCCGCTGGTGGCGCTGGCGCAGCAGCCGGCGGATTACAACACCATCACCTCCGTCAACGTCAGCGGCGGGACGGTGGAGATCTCCGGCAGCAAGAAGCCGGACTTCAACAGCTTCACCATGACGGACCCTCCGCGGCTCGTCATCGACGTGTCCGGCGCCGTCTTCAAGGACGTGCCCGAGGAGCTGCCGGTCGGCAATGGCACCGTGACGGGCATCCGCACGCAGGCCTATGGCACGGAGTCCTCGTCCATCGCGCGCATCCTCATCGGCTATGAGCGCGAGGTGGAGACGGACATCCAGACCTCCGGCAACAAGCTGGTGGTGAAGGTCCTGGGCAGCGGGGGCGGCGCGGTCGTCGCGCAGGTAACCCCCTCGGAAGGGCAGGGCACCCCCGCGCAGGGGGCCACCGCGGCCAACACCCAGGCCGGCTCCAACGCGCAGGACGCGGCCCGCGCCGCCGCGTCGGACCGGGAGGCGCAGGAGAAGGCCGTGAAGGCCGCCGCCGACGCCGCCCGGGCGGAGCGCGAGGCCCAGGAGAAGGCCGCCGCCGAGGCCACCGCCCGCGCCAAGGCGGATGCGGACGCGGAGAAGAAGCGCCAGGAGGAGGCCCAGGCCGCCGCGAAGCGCCAGGACGAGGAGCGCCGCGCGTCGGAGCAGGCCGCCGCCGCGGAGAAGAAGCGCCAGGAGGAGGAGGCCCAGGCCGCCGCGAAGCGCGCCGAGGATGAACGCCGCGCCACCGCGCAGGCCGCCGCCGACCAGAAGCGCCAGCAGGAAGCGGACGCGAAGACCGCCGCCGAAGAGAAGCGCGCCGCCGCGCAGGCCGCCGCCGAGGAGCGCCAGGCCGCCGCGAAGACGGCCGCGGAGCAGAAGCGCGCCGCCGCGCAGACCGCCTCCGAGGCGAAGCGCCTGAAGGATGAGGAGCGCCAGGCCGCCGCGCAGGCCCGCCGCGAGGAGCAGCAGTCGGCCCGCGAGGCCGCCGCCGACCAGAAGCGCCAGCGTGCGGCGGAGGCCCGTGAGCGCCGCGAGCAGGCCGTGGCGGCCCGTGAGTCGCGCGCCCGCCCCAGCCAGGGCAGCGCCGCGGCCGAGTCGCGCGAGAGCGGCGGGGGCGCGGTGTCGTCGCGCCGCAAGACGATGACGCAGATTGGCTTCCAGCAGCAGTCGGACAGCTCGCGCGTCTTCGTGCGCACCAACGAGCCGGTGCGCTACACGGTGGGCACCTCCGGCAATCAGGTGGTCCTGGAGCTGGAGAACACGCGCGTGGTGGAGTCCAACAACACGCTGCCCCTGGACACGCACTTCTTCCCGTCGGCCGTGTCGCGGGTGGAGGCGTTCTCCGGCGCGGGCCAGACGGTGCGCGTCGTCATCCAGCTGAAGCAGGGGGTTCGCTATGAGACACGCCAGGAAGGCGGCCTCATCACCCTCGACTTCCCGCGCCCGGGCCGGTAGGACGGGGCGGGCGCCGTTGCCGGCACGGCGCCCACCGCCCACGCCTCCCGCATGACCTTCCTTGCCCCGGTCGTCCTGACGCTCTGGGTGTCGGCCCAGATTCCGCTGGCCACGCAGGTGGAGCTGCCCACCGGCGAGGTGGTGGAGCTCGCGGCCGACTACGTCGTCTTCGAGAACGACGTCCTCACCGCCCGGGGCCACTGCGAGCTGCGCAGCGGCCCCAACGTGCTGCGCGCGGATGAAGTGACGTACAGCGAGGCCACGCAGGTGGCCACCGCCACCGGCAACGTGATGTTCGTCAGCGGCCTGATGGCCGCCATCGCGGACGACGTGCGCGTGGACCTGCGCTCCAACGAGGCCAACGTGAAGGGCGGCCTCTTCATGCAGAAGAAGGGCGTCACCCCCGAAGCGCTCCAGGCCGCCAAGACGCCGGACGAATTGCGCAAGCTGGGGGAGACGCCCGTCCTGATGAGCGGCACGCGCATCCGCCGCACCGGAGAGACGGCCTTCTCCGTGGACGGCCTGGCCTTCACCCCGTGCCAGTGCGGTCCGGGAGAGCCTGGCTGGCGCGTGGAGGCGAAGGAGGCCAACGTGAAGATGGGCGAGCGCGCCATCCTCACCTGGCCCGTGGTGTACGTGCGCTCGGTGCCGGTGTTCGCGCTGCCGTGGCTGTACCTGCCCCTGGCCGAGCGCCGCTCCGGCCTGCTCATCCCCCGTCCGTCCAACTCAGGCCTCAACGGCTTCGGGCTGGACGTCCCCGTCTTCGTCACGCTGGGGGAGAGCTACGACCTGACGTTCACGCCGGGCATCTACACGGGCGGCGGGGACATCTCGAACCCCCGGTTCGTCGAGGTGGACGAGGACGGCAACTCGACGCCCATCCGCGAGCTCCGCCCCACCGGAGTGAAGGGCCCCCGGCTGCTGACCGAGTTCCGCTACGTCCCCAGCGACCGCACGCGCGGCCGGGCCACGCTGGGCTTCCTCTATGACTTGCGGCCCCGGTTGGATCCCACGACCTCCGACTTCCTCCGCGTCGTGGACCGGACCAACTCGAAGAAGCCCTTCTACACATCGCAGATCATCGACGAGAAGCGGGGCCTGCGCGGCGAGGCGTCCTGGCAGCACACGCAGGACCTGGGCGACGGCTGGCACGACCGCGTGGACGCGTACTTCGTGTCGGACGGCTTCTACACGCGCGACCTCACCGCCGACCTGCTGGTGCAGAACACCAACTACCTGCGCAGCACCGCCGTCGTGTACCAGCGCCGCGACGAACGCTACCTGGGGCTGGACGTGTCGCTGCGCCAGGACCTGCGCTACGCCTACCGCTTCTTCCAGCCGAACCCCGTCCCCGCGGTGGCTTCGCTGAGTGGCGACGCCTTCAACCCCCACGGCCCCACGACGTTCCAGCGCCTGCCGGGCATCACCCTGGCTCTGCCCCAGCGGCCCCTCTTCGGCGGACGGGTGATGGGCGGAATGCAGGTGGAGTACAGCCGGCTGGCGCCCCTGCGCAGCGGCGGTTTCGCGGACGACGGCTCCGACGGGCTCTTCTCGCTCAACGGCATCTGGCGCCCCGAGGGCACGCCTCTCGAGGCCGCGCCGGTGGTCGATGAACTGGAGGGCAACGGCCGCCTGGACCCCACCGAGCGCGAGGGCCGCGACCGCGTGTCGTTGGCCCCGCGCCTGTCCACGTCCTACGGGCTGGGCAACTGGGGCCGGCTGACGCCTTCCGTGGCGCTGCGCCAGGACGTGTCCGTGGGCGAGGTCTCCGGTCGCACCGCCGCGCGCGGCTACGCGCTGGCGGACCTGATGCTGGACTCGCAGCTGGCGCGCACCTTCGCGGACCGGGACACGCTCTACCGTCACACGATGTCCCCGTCGGTGAACCTGCGCTACGTGCCCGGCGGCTGGGGCCACGGGCTCACCGCCCTCAACGGCAGCGGCACCGGCACCGTGCCGCTCATCTACGACGAGTGGGACTCCGCGGTGCCGCTCCAGTCCAACGGCAGCGTGCGCGGCTTCCTCCACGCCGTGGTCGCCGTGGATCAGTCGTTGCGCGTTCGCAAGGGGCCCACCACGCGGGAGCCGCTGCGCCTGCGCATCGGGCAGGGGTTCGACCTGTCGCGCATCGCGCCCGTCGCGGGCCGGGACACCGTGCAGGGCAGCGTGGTGCGCGACACCTTCGCGCGGCTGTCCGCCAGCGCCGGCGTGCTCACCGCGGGCGGGCTCGTGCGCATGGACCCGACGACGCTCGACATCACCCAGCTGTCCGCCGACTTCACCATCGACAACGGCAAGGGCAACGCCCTTTACGCGCGGTACGACGACCTGCTGGCCGTGAAACAATTGTCAATTGATCGTGGGTTGGATCCTTTGGCACAAGGCCCCGATTTCGTGCGCCGGGGCGTGGACATGCTGGTGGGAGACGCACCTCGTCCCCTGCCGTCCCACAACGATCAAGTCGACCCCTCTCCGACCGAACGGGCACAGGCCCTCACTGTTGGTACGCGAATCAAGCTCGGATTCGGGCTCGGGTTGCGATACGAAGCACTTGTGCAGCCGCTTTATAAGGATCTGATTACCCAGGAAAGTCAGCCCCTTGCGCAGCAGACCTTTGGCGTGTCGTATGGACCCGCCTGTGACTGCTGGCGTATCGAAGGGGTTGTGATCCTGCGGCGCAACCAGACGCCGGAATTCGCCGGCGTGAATCTGAGTGTGGCCGGATTCGGATCCTTCGGGTCGGGAGGTTAGGAATCACCCGCCGTACGCGAGCGTTGCACACACCTCGGAAACATCCCCCCTAGAGGAGAAGTACTTCGTGTCGGATCTCGGAAAAAGAATTGGCCAGCGCATTCGCGAGCTTCGCACGCAGCGCCCGGAGCGATGGACGCAGGAAGAGCTCGCGGAGCGAGCGCAGATCAGTGTGTCCTTCCTGTCGATGATCGAACGCGGCGAGCGCGTGCCCCACGTGGAAACCCTGGCGGCCCTTTCCAATGCCCTCAGCGTCAGTCTCGGTGAGCTCTTCACGGGCACCGAGCAGACGCCTGCCCAGACGGAGGACCTGCTGCGTCCCCTTTCGGATTTCGCCCGTGCACGCGGCCTCAACGCGCGCGACGTGGACCGCCTGCTCGGCGTGGCCCGCGTGATGTTCAACGGCTCGGCGGCCTGAATCCCCTCCCGGGGAGGGCTCTTCCCCGTGCGTCTCCCTTCCGCCCGCCTCCCCCCCGGCGAGGCGGAGGGCCCCACGTAAGGATTGACCCCGGGGCCCCGCGTCCATAGCGTGGCTGGCTGATTCTTGAATCAACCAGTCATGGGAGGACGCGTGGGCCAGCAGAAGACGGCGCCGGAGAACGGGACGCGGGAGAGCGAGCGTCGCCGCACCATCCTGCGGGCCGCCATCGACGTGTTCGCCCGCAAGGGCTACCACGGCTGCCGTATCGCGGACGTCGCCAAGGAGGCGGGCGTCGCGTACGGGCTCGTCTACCACTACTTCAAGAACAAGGATGAGCTGCTGGAGACCGTCTTCGAGACGGGCTGGAGCGGCTTCATTGCGCGTGCGCGCGCCGTCGCGGAGAGCGAGGGGCCGCTGGTGGAGAAGGTCCGCCGCATCGCGGACGTGGCCTTCGATGCCTACCGCGTGGACCCCCGCGCGGTGAAGGTGCTCATCCTGGAGATTGCCCGTTCACCGGCCGGAGCCCGCATCAACCGGCAGACGGCCTTCGTGGACGTCATCCGCCTGAGCGCGCAGATGTTCACCCGCGCGAAGGAATCAGGGGAGCTGCGCCCGGACGTGGATCCGCTGCTCGCGTCCGCGCTGCTCTTCGGCTCCATTGAAATGGGGCTCACGGCCTTCGTCGTGGGGCTGGCGGACGCGCGCGACACGGCGATGCTCGAGCGCGCGAAGGCGCAGATCGCCGACTCGTTCCTCCACGGCGTGCTGCTGAGCAGCGCGTCCTCCAAGTCGGAGCCCGCGAAGCACGAGCCCGCGAAGCACGAGCCCGCGAAGCACGAGCTTCCGCGGGGTGAGGAGCCCCAGGACGCGGCCCCGCCGAAGCGGGAGAAGGCCGCGCCCAAATCCCGGACGCCCAAGCGCGGCTGAGAAGAGGCCGCGCGGCGCGCTACGGGTTGCTCAATCCGGGCGCGTTGGTGGCCACGCCCGGCGCTTCCGGGGCGCCGGTGAAGTCCAGCTTGAGCAGCGTCTGGCCATCCACCCAGCGGTCATCGGCCTTCACGCCCCAGTGGAGGTGCGGACCGGTGACGCGGCCGGTGCTGCCCACCAGGCCCAGCGGGTCGCCCTGCTTCACCTGCGTGCCGTCCTTCACGTCGATGCGCGACAGGTGGAAGTACGCCGTGTAGAGCCCCGCGCCGTGGTGCACGAGCACGGTGTTGCCGGACGCGTAGTTCTCACGCGTCATCACCACCGTGCCGTCGTTGGCGGCGACCACCGGCGAGCCCGTGGCGCCGTCCAGGTCCACGCCGAAGTGCTGCGTCTGCAGCTTGCCGTTGAACGAGCGGCGGTCGCCGAAGGGCGCCGTCACCGTGGCCTCGCGCGGCCAGGCGAAGTTCTGGCCGAACAGCGGCGTGTGGAAGGGCTGCGCGAACGCCGCGGCGAACGCCTTGCGGTCCGCCTCCATGCGCGCCTTCACCGCCTTGGGCGGCTTCACGTACTTGTTGGCCACGCGCAGCTCGCGCTCGCGGAAACCCGGCGCGCCAACCTTGAGCACGCCGGACAGCAGCACCGGCAGGCCGCGCCCGGGGGCCGTGACGTCCACCGCCACGGTGCCTTCCGTCTGCTCCACCGGCAGGCTGGAGAGGGCCGCGTAGCCGTTGTTCCACGCGAAGAAGCGCAGGGGCCGGCCCGCGATGGAGCCCGTGGGCAGCGAGGACGCGCCGCTCACCATCACCAGCACCGGGTCGCCTGGCTTGGGGTTGGAGGGCTGGAGCGACAGGCGCGGCCCGTCCAGGGGCGCCACCTTCATCGGTGCCAGCTCGCCCTGGAGCACGGCGCCCGTCGTGGGCGCGCCCGGGGCGCGGAGGCCCGACGCGGTGGGCGTGGCCGAGGAGCCCGGCACGCTGCCCGTCACCACTGCGTTGGGGGCGGTGGGCGTGGCCGCGGCGAGCGCCGGAGACCCGGAGGCGAGCAGGGAGAGGACGAAGAGGCGGGCGGCGGAAGGGGTCCGGGCGGGCATGGGCCGTTCTTTACACCACGCACGCGCGGAACCTTCCCGGACCGGCGTCGGGCGTGTTGGCTGGCTGCTTCTCTGCCCGGAAGGGCTCGGCTGGCTGACTCCCGGTGGACGCCTGGCCGCACGTCCTGACGGCAGGCTCCAGAGATGTGCCATTGCCGGTACTTGGGTGCCCTCGGAGGCGAAAGGGTGTTCCTGGCCGGACGTGCAGCAGGCAGCCGTGCCAGTTCTCCCCGTGTCAAGGCGTTACGGACGGCGAGGGGCTCCCTAGCTTTCCGACATCAACGCAGCACATCAATTTCGAAAGGGAGAGCGCGCATGCCTCGCTCCTACAGCTTCGACCACTTCCAGGTTCCCAAGACGCTCCCGCCGCAGAAGCGCGGCCTTCGTCAGCGCGACAAGGAGCACCTGGCCCAGTCGTCGCGGGTGTCGGTGGACGAACACGAGGGCATCCACTACGGCAAGAGCCACGCGCAGACGGAGGAGATCCTCAACGCGCGCAAGATGGAACTCCAGTTGGAGGAGCTGGCCCGTCCGGAGGCGGACGCCAAGTTCTCCCACGGGCCGGTGTCGCGCGTGAGCGGGGCGTCGAAGAAGAAGCAGCGCAAGGCGGCGGCCGCGTCGCCCATCATCGGGACGACGGCGCCCATCGGCGCCCTGCCGCCCACGCAGGAACGGCCGCTGCAGCAGGGCCGGCTGCCGGACCTCATCGACGAGGCGCGCCGGCAGCTCAAGGCCATCCGGTCTGGCGTGGGTGACGTGGCGTCGGCGATGCGGCGGCTGGCGTTGCTGCCCCTGGATGCGGTGCGCCTGGCGGCCCGCCGCATCATTCCGGCCTGAGCAAGAAGGGGAGGGTGAACGACGCGTGGAGCTGACCCTGGTCTCCTACAACATCCACTCCGGCATCGGCGTGGACGGAGCTTTCGACCTGGAGCGCGTGGGTCTGGTGCTCCGCGAGGTGAACGCGGACATCATCGCCCTGCAGGAGGTGGGGGACTTCCGGGGCAAGACGTCCCGGGAGGACCAGCCCGAGCACCTGGCCGCGATGCTCGGGATGCACATGGCCTTCGGACCCAACGTGGTCCGAAACGGCCGAAGGTACGGCAACGCCATCCTCAGCCGGCTGCCGGTGCTCAAGTCGAAGAACTATGACTTGAGCGTGCCGCGCCGCGAGCCCCGGGGCGCGTTGAGGTGCGATCTGGACCTGGGAGGAGGGCAGCAGCTGCACGTCTTCTGTCTCCACCTGGGCCTGTCCGTGAGCGAGCGGCGGCGGCAGGAAGCGCTCCTGCTGTCCGCCGACCTGCTCCGCGACGCGGCCCGCAAGGACCCCATGGTGGTGTGCGGGGACTTCAACTCCTGGGGCAACGGGCCGGTGTCGTCGCTCGTGCGCGAGGCCATCCACGACGCCGCGTTCGAGCTGGGCGCCGCCGCGCGCACGTACCCCACGCGGCTGCCCCTGTTCCGGTTGGACCGCATCTACGTGGACTCGGGGGTGCGGCCCGTGTCGGTGACGCCGCACCGCTCGCCGCTGAGCCGCGTGGCGTCGGACCACCTGCCGTTGGTGATGCGCTTCGAGGCGCCCATCGCCGTGCAGCCGCCTGTCGCACCGCCGGTGCAGCTGATCGGCTAGGGGTGTGGGCTTGGGGTAGGCTCGCACCGGAGTCCGGTGGTTTCTCGCGTTGAGTGGCCGACGCTGGCGAACGCCGGACAAATTCCTCGCGCCGTGGTTGTCGCGGGGAGGTGGGGTGCCTAGGTTGGCGCCCACGCGCACAGGGACGTGAGCGTCGGCCGGAGAGCGCATGCACGTGGGCAGTGAACAGACGGACCGCGGCGTCGCCGCGCTCGTCGGGCGCATGGCGGACGGCTTCAGTCGGTTGGTGACGCAGCACCTCCAGTTGGCGCGCGTGGAGCTGGCGGAGGACGCGAAGGCCATGGGCCTGGACGTGGCGAGCATCGCCGTGTTCGTGCCCTTCCTGCTCGTGGGGTACGCCTTCGTCTGCGGGGCGCTGGCGGCCGTGCTCGCTCCGTGGACGGGGTGGGCGGGTGCGCTGGCCCTGGTGGGCGCGGTGAACCTGGTGGGCGGCGGCCTGGGCATCCTGCGCGCGGTGAAGCGGATGAAGTCACGCCAGATGATGGATGACAGCGTGAGCGAGCTGTCGCGCAGCATGGCGGCGCTCACCAATGCGCAGCCGCGAGTGGCCGCGGCGCCCGGGGTGAACACGCTGAAGGACGCAACGGGAATGGCTTTCAAGGAGCCGCGGGATGGGCGCTAGCAACGGACACCTGCCGCGCACGAGCGCGGCGCTTCGCGAGGAAATCGAGCGCACCCGGGCCGACCTGGCCACGTCGGTGAGCGCGCTCCGGGTGGAGGTGGCGGAAGTCACCGACTGGCGCCAGTGGGTGCGCAAGCATCCCTACACCTGCGTGGGGACCGCCTTCCTCGTTGGTTACCTGGTGGGCTCGCGGCGCTGAACGGCGCGAGCGGGCCTGGATGCAGAAGCTTCTAGACGCAATCGGAAAACGAACGCACAGCAGAGGGCTTCCATGGAAATCAATCCTCAGCAGATGGCAGACCGGGCGCGGCAGATTCAGGATCAGCTGCCGGACATGGACGAGGCGCGGCAGAACCTGGTGGACCTGAACAACCAGGTCGTCGGGTTCATCAAGGCCAACCCGGGCACGTGCCTCCTGGGCGCCATCGCGGTGGGCTTCATCGTGGGCCGCATCGCGTCCCGCTAACCGGTTGCCTGAAAGCGAGCACGGACATGACGAACTACTCGGGCACGACGGGCAACGGAACGGCGGGACACGGCGACGACGCGGGCTTCGGCCAGCGCGTGGATCAGCTGGGCTCGGACGCGCAGCAGTTCATCGACAACGCGCGCAGCGCGGTGGCGGACCTGGGGCAGACCCTGGACCTGAAGGGGCGCGTGGAGCGCAACCCCTATGGCACGTTGGCCATCGCCGTGGGCGTGGGCTACGTGCTGGGCGGTGGCCTCTTCACGCCGCTGACCGGGCGCATCCTCAAGCTGGGCGTGCGGCTGGCCGCGCTGCCCTTCGTGAAGGATGAGCTGATGGGCATGGCGGAGTCCGCCTTCCAGGGCTACCAGACGGGCCGTGGCCCGCCGCCGTCGGGCAGCGTCTAGGTTTTCCGAAGCAACCCGCGTCTTTCCCCCGAAGTCATTTCCCTGGAGTCGGACATGCTGAGCCTGAAGGACTTGAAGAAGCTGGACCGGGACGACGTGCTGGACCTCATCGGCCTGGAGACGCGCCGCTCGACGGCGGAGACGGCGCTGCCGGCGCTGGGCATCTTCGCGGCGGGCGTGCTCGTGGGCGTGGGCGTGGGCCTGCTGCTCGCGGACAAGCCGGGCCAGCAGCTGCGCGGTGACCTGCGCCAGCGCATCCAGGGCGGCCAGGACAAGCTGGCCACGGCCATCAACACCGCGCGTGGCTCGGAGACCCAGCAGGGCGCCGGCTCCACGGTGCCGCCGGGTCAGCGGACGACCTGATTCCAGGGCGTGCCTTGGAGTCGCACACGGGCCTCTTCCCGCTCATGGCGGGGAGGGGCCTTCGTGTTTCCGGCGGAGGGGGAGGGCGAATGGCCTAGGATGCGAGGCGATGGGCGAGCCTTCGCATCAGGAGCAGACCCGGTGAGCGCGGCGAAGAATCGACGGACATCCGGTACGAAACCGCCCGGGGCGACACCGCCGCCGAGACACGACACGCCCGTGGACATGCCCGCCGTGGATGAGTCCTCGGCGCTTCCCGCGCGAAACACGGACACGCCGTGGGCCTCCGGACCCGATGGTGCGCTGGGGCAGTTGCGCGCGCTGGAGACGCTGGAGTCCGCCTACGACTCGTGGGCTGAGCTGAAGCGCGAGCACGCGGCCTCCGTCATCCAGTTCCGCGAGGAGCAGGCCCGGCTCACGCAGCAGGGTTCATTCCTGCTGGGCGCGGTGCGCGCCGCGGGCATGGACGCCGGTTCGACGACTCCGGGTCTCCAGCAACAGGGATCCGCCAGCGACTTCCTGCGCGATGCGGAAGCCAAACTCACCAAGGCCCGGGACGCCGTCTCCCAGCGCGAAGCGGAGAGCGAAGCCCGCTACCAGGCCGCGTTCACGGAGGTCCGCACCACGCTGCTGGACCGCGTCCAGCGCTACCTCCAGCGCAGCCAGCCGCACCTCACGCTGCTCCTGCGCCGCGTGGGCGCGGAGCGCTCCATCCTCCACGTCGCGCGCGTGCAGCCGGATGAGGCCGTCCTGCTCTGCTATCTGCTCACGCAGCGGGTGCCATCCCGCTACGGCTTCCTCTTCGACGACTCCACCGAGGACCTGTCGCTTCCGCCCGCGCCGCTCTACGCGGAGGAGTCTGTCGCCTCCGACGCCGTGCGCCCGGACGCGCCGGGCCTGCTGCGCGTCATCGACGCGAGCACGGACGTCGTGCCGCTCAAGGGCTTCATCCCCTTGCGCGTGCCCAGGCCGGGAGGAGGAGAGGACTTCTTCCGCCTCCTCCAGCGCGGCGCCGTGATGGAGGTGGAGATCGCGGACGGCCCGGAGTTCCGCAGCATCCTCACCCGCGAAGAGTCGGAACGCTTCGCGGGCCACCTGCTGCGCCTCAAGCTGGAGGAGCGCATCGGCCTGGACATCGAGGCCGGATAGACGCGCTCAGTTCGTCCGGACGATGCCCACTTCCGCGGTGCCCGCCAGGACGACGCTGCCCAGGAAGAGGTTGTCGGACTCAGGGCCGCCCATGCGCACGGCCTGGAAGATGACCAGGTAGGTCTGCTTCGGGTTCGGGAACGCGGTGGCGGGAATGGTCACGCGCGCCTCGCGGAACAGCGCCGGGGTCGCCGCCAGCTGGAGGAACTCCACCGGCGACGTGGGCACGTTCGAATAGGTGGACTGGCCCTTCTCTCCGTTTGAACCCAGCGGCACCACCGTTACGAAGCCCAGCGTCCGGTCCTGGTTCGGCGGAGGCGCCGGCCGGTCGAACGCGAACGCAGTGTTGGCGTTGATGCGCACGAAGCCCTCCGCCGGGTGGAACGCCGGGATGGCCTCCTTCGTGGGCGCGTCCTCCACCCGCGCCTCGTACTTCGTCCCGCCCTGCTCCGCGAAGAACGAATAGGTGGCTCCGGACGCGTACTTCAGGTCGTCCGTGGAGTCGCTCGTCACACCGTAGCTGCCGCCGCCCTGGCCGTTGAGCGGGACGCCCGCCGCGCTCCCGGCGTTCAGCGTCACGGTGGCCCCGCTCAGGCCCTGCGGCTGCGAGTTCTCCCCCGACTTCGTCCCGAAGAACACGAACGCCGCCGTCTGCCCGGGGAAGCTCACCACGTCCCCTCCGTCCGGCCCGAAGGTCCCCGCGTCGTAGCCCGCCATGGCGGACGCGGACACGTCCACCTGCGGCGTCGAGAGCAGGGTGCCCACGATGACGTGGTCCGCCTTGAGCTGGTTGGTCGTCTTCTCCAGGTCACAGGCGAGCGGCGACAGCAGGGACACGGTGGCCAGGGCGGACAGCAACAGGCGTTTCATGGGCACTCTCTTGAACGGGGCACGGGTGACGGCGGCCAACCATACCGCGCGTGTTGCCCATGGGCGCGGGGCTCCGACGGAGTATCCTGTGCGCCGCTCGTGCAACGCCTCCGCATCCACTCTTCTGGCCGCCGCTTCCTCCACCGGCTCGGCTTCTCGCTCGCCATGGCGGCCCTGTTCGGCTGCCTGCTGGGCCTGCTCGTCTCCCAGCGCGATACGGGCCCCGTCCGGCCGGAGGACACGCCCGCGCCCTGGCTGTCGCCCTCCGGCTTCATCGACGGGCTCTCGCGCTGGATAGACGGCGGCGAGCGCGTCTTCTACGACTGGCGCATCCGCCAGCTGGGAGAGGTGTCCGAGCGCTCCGACCGCGTCGTGCTCGTCTCCATCGACGACGACACGCTCGCCGAAGCCCAGCAGGGTCCCCGCGCGGACATCGCCGCGTACCCGTGGCCTCGCCAGGTCATGGGCGGCATGGTGCACCGGCTGGTGGAGGAGGGCGCCTCCGTGGTGATGCTGGACTTCGCCTACCCGGAGCTCAGCCCCCGCGCCTGCGTCACCCCCACGCGCTCGGGCCGGGGCGCCCTGTCCCAGGACGACGACGCGCTCCGTGCCCTCCTGGACCAGGACCCCGGCCACTCCGTGCTCGCCTTCCGCTGGGGCGCCGAGGGCACCCGCACGCTGCCTCCCACCGGCCGCCTGTGGCCCTACCGCGTCCGCCTGGGCAGCTACCCCAGCGTCACCGAGGCCCGCACCCGCGCCCAGTCCGTCCTCGCCCTCCAGCGCCCCGCGTTCCTCATCCCCGCGGGCAAGGCCCTGGAGGTCTGGGCCGGCGTCGCGGACGAGGGCGAGGGCCGCAGCCTGGGCGAGCAGCTGGGCACCGCCGCCGCGTCCATCCAGGAGCGCCGCGCCGCGGACGACGCCTTCCGCGTGGCCCCGTCGGACCTGTTCCTCGCCCTGGCCTCCGTGCAGGTGCAGGGGCTGGATCCGGAGAAGCTCCTGGAGGTGCGCCAGCTCCAGCACCCGGTGACGCCGCTGCTCAGCCAGGCCAGCGGCTACGGCGCCACCACGCTGCCCTCGGACTCCGACGGCGTGGTGCGCGGCGTGCCCCACCTCGTCGCGTACAGCCCGCGCGGGGGTGAGCGCTACGTCCTGCCCTCTCTGCCCCTGGCCGCCGCCATGCGGCTCGCGGGCACGCAGAAGCTGCGGTACGCGGAGGGGCGCCTCTACATCGGGGACAAGTACTCCGTGCCCATGGACGCGGCCGGATACAGCCTGTTGCGCTGGGAGGCCCCGGCCGCCACCCGCGGTGCTCGCGGCCCGCTCGCCCGCTCCATCCGCGCGTGGAACGTGCTGCTCAACCTCTTCGACTCGCAAGAGGCGCGGCCCGTCCGCTTCGACCACGACCTGGATGGCCGCGCCGTCATCCTCACCAACACCAGCAGCTACGCGCCCGAGCGCCGCGTGACGCCCATCGGGCCGGGCATCGCCAACGGCGCCGTGCTGGGCCAGGCGCTCGCCAACATCCTCGCGTCGGACGGCATCACCCGCGCGCCGCCGAAGGTGGACATGCTCGCCACCATGGGGCTCGCGTTCATCGGCGCGTTCCTGGCGCTGTCGTGCAGCTGGCTCCTGCGCTCCGTGGGCGGCGCCTTCCTCTTCGTCTGCGTGGCGGTGGCGGCCGGGGCGGGCTACGTGGGCGCGGCAGGCTACGTCTTCGTCCATGACCAGGTGTGGATCGCCGTCGCGGGGCCGCTGTGGTCCGGCGGGCTCGCGTTCCTGGTGACGACCCTCTACGCCTTCCGCACCGAACAGGACGTGCGCGAGTTCGTGCACAGCGCGCTGGGCCGCTACGTCAGCCCGGACGTGGCGCGGCTGGTGGCGCGCGACGTGAGCCTGATGAAGCCGGAGCGCCGGCAGATGACCGTGTACCTCTGCGACATCGAGGGCTTCACGCGCCTGTCGGAAGCGATGCCGCCGGAGCAGCTGGTGCCGCTGCTCAACACCTTCCTCACGGAGATGACCGCCGTGGTGCGCGCCACGGCGGGGCAGGTGGACAAGTACATTGGCGACTCGGTGATGGCCTTCTGGGGAGCGCCCGTGCGCACGGACCGCCACGCGCACCTGGCCTGTGAGGCGGCGCTGAAGCTCCATGCGGCGCTCGCGCAGAAGCAGCCCCTCTGGGAGAAGCAGTTCGGCCACCGGCTGTCGGTGCGCGCCGGCATCGACACGGGCGACCTGCTGGTGGGCGACATGGGCAGCGAGCTCAAGTCCCACTACACCGTGATGGGCGAAGCGGTGAGCATGGCAGGCCGGCTGGAGGCGGCCAACAAGGAGTACGGCACCCAGGTGCTGGTGGGGCATGCCACCGCGCAGCTCGCCAGCGACGCCTACGTCTTCCGAGAGGTGGACCGTGTGCTCCTGAGAGACCGCCCCCAGCCCGTGCGCGTGCACGAACTCCTGGGCCGCCGGGGCGAATTCTCTCCGGAGAAGCAGGCCGGCATCGCCCTCTACGAGAAGGCCCTCACCGCCTACTACGGGCGCGACTTCATCGTGGCCCAGGAGCTGTTCCGCCGCTGCACCGTGGAGCACGGCGACCCGGTGGCCCGCGTCTACGTCCAGCGCTGCCAGCGCCTCATCCAGGCCCCGCCGCCCGAGGACTGGGACGGCGTCATCCGCTGGGGCCGGCGCAGCACGGACGCGCGCTAGGCAGACCGTCAGGGCTGCGTGTCCACCCGCAGGGGCACGCCGAAGCGCGTGGTGAAGAACTGGAGGAGGTGGGCGTGCTCGAAGGCGATCTCCTCCGGGCGTTCCGTGAGGTGCGCGTGCTCGGGGATGATCATCAGGGTCGCGTCCTGGCCCCTCGCCCGGAGCTTGCGCACGAAGACGTCCGCGTCCGACAGCGACACCTTGGGGTCCCTCGCGCCCAGCATCAGGGTGATGGGGGCCTCCACGCGGTCCACCCAGGTCACGGGGGAGATGACGCGAAGCCGCTCCGCGTCCCGCTCCGGATCGCCGTATTCGGAGGCCCTGGCACCGCGCAGCTCTGGCGTCGTCTGGGAGAGGAATGAGGCCAGGTCCGTCTTGGCCGCGAAGGCGAAGCCCGCATCGTAGCTGCCCGCGAAGCGCGTCATGCCCACCAGCGTCTGGTTGCCTCCGTAGCTCCACCCGAGGATGCCCAACCTGGGGACCACGCCATCGCGGGTGAAGCGCTGGCGCAGGCAGCGGCTGGCGGCCTCCAGGTCCGTGGCGGCCGCCACGCGCAGCGGCCCGTTGTCCGCGCGGGCCCAGTCCTCGGAGCATTTGGTGCCCCGCACCGCGGGCTCCGCGAAGATGAAGCCCGCGCGGAGGAAGAACTCCGGGCGCCAGTGGTAGTCCGGCCGGGGACAGCCCGTTGTGTAGAAGGCGAGCACGGGACACGCGCGCTCCCGGCACGCGGGCGGTACCCGCACCTGGATCCGGAAGCGGACGTCGCCGTTGTCACACTCCAGGTCCTCCGAGGGGGCCGCGCTCCATCGCAGACGCTGCCCGGAGTCCGCGAGGATTGCCTTCAGAGTGGACGTCAGTGCCGCGTCGGGCTCGACACGGGGATGGCGCCGCAGCAGCTCCTCGCGCGAATCCCCGTCCCGGACGAGCGCCGCGCCCACGACGCGGGGGCTGTCCGCATCCGCATGCGCGCCGAGCACCTTCAGGGGCGCCGGGGCCGCGGGCCGCGAACACGCACCCAGCACCAGCAGGCCCACGAGACCCGGCAGGAGGAGGGGAGAACGGGATGCGCGAAGCACGGCCCACCTCCTGAGCATCAGTCGTCGTCGCCAGAGTCCGGCTGGCCGAACAGCTCACGCACCGGCACGTCGTCCTGGATGTGTTCGGCGACCACGCGGCGCATCTTCTCCGCCGTCATCCCGGAGTAGTACACCTCTCCGGGCCACCCCATGAGCTGGTAGTCCTCCGGGGACAGCGGGTCTCGCTTGCGGCCCGTGTCCTCGCGCACCACCACGTTGGGCCCCATGTGGCAGAAGCCGTAGCAGCCGCCCCGGTACAGCTCGCAGCGGGCCTGCAGGCCCTTCTCCGCCAGCGCCTCGCGCGCCGCCACGTGCACCGCGTCCGAGCCGCCCGCGCGGCAGCTGGAGCCCTTGCACACCGACATCCGGTAGCGCTTCACGGCGGGGCTCCCCGTGCCAGGCAGGCACCATGCGCATTGAAGAGGTGCAGCATCACCACATGCCCCCAGAAAAGGCTTCGGCCCGCCCTTCCCAATCCAGCGGGAAGGAGGCGGGCCGGGATGCGTGCGAAGGGGCGGCGGACGGCCCGCCCCACGCGGTGCGAAACAAAGGACTACTTGATGAACTTCGTCACCTGGATGGGACCCTGCTGCGTCACCACCGCGTGCCCGGTGCTCGCCTTGGCGTGGCCGTGGCCCGCGCCCAACTGCTTGGCGTGGCCGTGGTCCGCGTGTCCCTCGCCGACGCGCGTGTGCGCTTCCTTGTGGACGTGGTGCGGCTCCGAGGAGCTGTCGCGCTTGTTCCACGGGTCGGACGGGTGCGACACCGGCGGGCCCTTGAGCAGCTTCGGGATGTCGTAGACGAAGTTCTGCCGGTTGTACTCGGACGGCGTGTGCATGTACGTGTCCATGCGGATGGCGTCCTTGGGGCACGCCTCCACGCACAGGCCGCACACGATGCAGCGCAGCTCGTCGATGACGAACTGGGTGGGGTACTTTTCGATGACCGCCGACTCGGAGTCCGCGGACGCGTGCTCGTACTCACCGGCCTCGATGTAGATGCACTGCGCGGGGCAGATGGTCGCGCACATGTAGCAGGCCACGCAGCGCGGCTTGCCGTCGTCACGCGGCACCAGCCGGTGCAGACCGCGGTAGCCCTCCGGATAGATGGGCTTCTCTTCCGGGTACTCCACCGTGGTCATCAGGTTCATGCCCGTGCGGTCCACAACCTGGGGGTTGGGGTCGCGCGTGCCGAACATGTTGCGGAAGAAGTGCTTGGTCGTGATGGCCAGACCGCGCAGCAGCTCCGGGATGTACATCCGCTCGCGGAGGTCCGTGCGCGGGTCCTGGGAAGCATTGAACGCCATGGTGTCTTGTCTCGCTTCCGGACCGCGCTAGTGCGCGCCCGCCGGGGAGTGGGAGTGGGGGTCCGCGTGCGCCGGCAGGCCGTGCGCATCGCTTCCGTGGCCGTGCGCGTCGTGCCCATGGCCGTGCGCCGCGTCGTGCGCGTCCGCCGCCTTGGAACCCGAGGTCATCGTCAGCGCGATCACGAAGCCGATCTCCAGCAGGCCCACCACGCCCAGCGCCTGGAGGGACGGATCCCACAGCACCAGCGCGCCGCTGATGAACACGTTGGCCAGGCCCACGGGCAGCAAAATCTTCCAGCCCAGGTTCTGGATCTGATCGTAACGGAAGCGCGGGAAGGTCCAGCGGATCACCAGCTGCACCCAGATGAGCAGGATGACCTTGATCCAGAACACCGTGCCCAGCAGCGTGCCGTACACCCAGCCGTGCTCCTGGAAGAAGGGCTGCGCCGCCAGCCACTCGCCGCCGAAGGGCAGGTGGTGCCCGCCGAAGAAGAGCGACGCCGTCACGCCGGCCAGCACCACGACCTCCACGAACTCGGAGATCATGAACATGCCGAACTTCATGCCGGAGTACTCCACGAAGTAGCCGATGATTTCCGACTCGCCTTCCGGAGCGTCGAACGGGGCGCGCTTGGTCTCCGCGAAGGACGCCACGAAGAAGGCGATGAAGCCCAGGGGCTGGATGAAGATGCCCCACGCCGGCAGGCCCAGGTCGAAGCCGCCGTCCGTGCGCCACAGGTACTTCGCCTGGCCGGTGCCGGACACGAGCGCGTTGCCCACGTCACCCACCAGCGTGGGCAGCTGCACGGAGGAGAAGGCCAGGAACAGGCCCACCAGCGACAGGCCCAGCGCCACCTCGTAGCTGATCATCTGCGCGGAGGCGCGCACGCCGCCCAGCAGCGCGAACTTGTTGTTGGAGGACCAGCCGGCCAGCGACGTGCCGTACACGGCGAGCGACGCGATGGCGAGCAGGTACAGCATGCCGAAGTCCGGCGTGGCGACGACCATGTCCACCGTCTTGCCGAACACGTTCACCGTGGGCCCGGCCGGCACCACCGCGAACAGCGCGAACACCGGCGCGAAGGCGAGGATGGGGCCCAGGTTGAACAGGAAGCGGTTGGCGGTGCCGGGGACGAAGTCCTCCTTGGTCAGCATCTTCAGCACGTCGGTGATGATGTGCGGGATGCCGCCCAGGGAGCGGTTGCCCAGGCCCGGGATGGCGGACAGGCGCGCGCGGTTGGGGCCCACGCGGTCCTGCATGAACGCGGACCACTTGCGCTCCGCCAGCGTGAGCAGCGTCGCGGTGATCATCACGAAGACGAGCATCAGGAAGATGATGTTCGTCAGGCGGCTGGCACCCTCGAAGAGGTACTCCTCCGCCAGGTAGCCCACCAGATACGCCGAGGCCACTCCGCCAGCGATGGCGAAGACGATGAAGGCCATGGCGAACAGCATGGTCAGGATACGGCTCATGGTCAGATGCCCCTCACGCGCGGCGCGCCGAACTCACGGTAGCCCGGCGGACGGCCGTCGGCTCCCGACGGCAGCGGATTGATGCCCGGCTTCTCCCGGTCCGGCGGAGAGGCCTTGTCCCAGTTGAACTCGGCGAACTCGGACACCTGCCCGGAGAGCGCCCGCCACACGTCGCGCGCGGAAGCCGCGGCGGCCTCGCCGCCCAGCTCGCGCGTCAGCTCCGTGGCCCACTTCCAGTGCGGCACCGCGTCCCCCTTGGAGGGGTACGCCTTGCGGAAGCGCTGGGTGATGCCGTCCGCTTGCGTGAACGTGCCCTCGTCCTCGATGTGCGCCGAAGCGGGCAGCAGCACCGTGGCCTGCGCCGTCACCGGGGACTCGTTCTGCGCCTGGGCGACGAACACCTCCAGCTTCGCGGCGACTTCCGCGAAGGCGGCCGCGTCCGTGGGGACTTCCGTGCCCACCGCGTAGAGCGCCTTCACCTGGCCCGCGTTGATGGCGGGGGTGAGCTCCTCGAAGCCCTTGAGCGACAGCCCCAGGCCCTTGGCGATGAGCGCCAGGCCCTGGCGGTTGGGGTTCTTGTCCGCCGTCATCAGGTAGTGGTCCGCCTTGCCCTGGGGCCGGCCGCCCACGAACACGCTGGTGACGCCCAGCACCGTCTTGGCGAACGTCAGGCCCGCGAGCAGGTCCTCGTTGGACGCGAGCGGCGAGGCCAGCACCGCGAGCTGCTTGGAGCCCGCGAGCGGCTTGAGCGCCTTGACCGCGCCGAGCGCGGCGTCCTTGCGCGTGAGCACCGGCTGCACCGTGCCGGGGGCCTGCAGGCCGCGGCCCACGCGGGCGGACAGCACGCGGCCCACGTTCAGGTCCTTGTACGACAGGCGGCCCTGGTCGCACATCCAGCTCTTGTTGATGGCCTCGTTCTCACGCGGGCGGTAGCGGTAGGTGTCCTGGGACATCCAGTCCGCGGAGATGCTGCAGCCGCGCGAGCAGCCCGTGCAGACGGACGGCGTGGCGGACAGGAACCAGGAGCGCGCCTTGAAGCGGAAGTCGCGGGAGAGCAGCGCGCCCACCGGGCACACGTCCACGGTGTTCAGCGAGTAGTTGCTGTTCAGCTCGTTGCCCGGGAAGACGTCGATGCGCTCGTGGCTGCCACGGCCGAAGACGCCCAGCTGCGGCTCCTTCGGGATCTCGTTCATGAAGCGGACGCAGCGCGTGCAGATGATGCAGCGCTCCTGATCCAGCACCACGTGAGGCCCCAGCACCTTGCGCTTGTGCTTGAGAGCCTTGGTGCCCTCCAGGCGCGAGGGCTTGTAGTTGTACTTCATGTAGTAGTCCTGCAGCTTGCACTCACCGGCCTGGTCGCAGATGGAGCAGTCGACCGGGTGGTTCAGCAGCAGGAACTCCATCACCGCGCGCTGCTGCTCCTTGACCTTGGGGGTCGTGGTCTTGATGACCTGACCCTCGGCCATGGGCGTCTGGCAGGCGGGGACGAGCTTGGGCGCGTTGGACGCCTCGATGAGGCAGATGCGGCAGTTGGCCGCGATGGAGAGGCGCGGGTGGTAGCAGTAGTAGGGGATCTCCGAGCCGACCGACTTGGCCGCCTCGATCATGTTCGTCCCCGGCTTCACCACGACTTCGCGTCCGTCGATGACCGCCGTCACGAAGCCCGGGTTCTTGGGCTGCGGCTTGGGCGGAGGGCCACCGGCCGGAGGCGCCGCCGGCTTGGGCGGAGGCGTACCGGTGGGGCCGCTGGCGGCCGCGGGCGGATTGTCCAGCTTCGCGCCGGCGGGCGGGTTGGACGGCTCCGA
The DNA here is from genome assembly GCF_003668965.1 of Corallococcus sp. AB030. Lineage (NCBI taxonomy): Bacteria > Pseudomonadati > Myxococcota > Myxococcia > Myxococcales > Myxococcaceae > Corallococcus > Corallococcus sp. AB030. The sequence continues at coordinate 16,990 of NZ_RAWQ01000066.1, read as the reverse complement.
GCCAATCTTGGCCGCGGGCGTGTCGGTGGGCGCGCCCTTGGGGGGCGTCTGCGCGTCACCGGTGGGCTTCTTCGTGTCGTTGTCGCTCACTGCTCGACCTCGCCGCCGATCATGTTGATGGTGTCAAAGGTGGGAACGAGGTCCGCGAGCATCTTGCCCTGGATGATGTGCGGCAGCGCCGCCAGCACCGGGAAGCCCGGGGCGCGCACGTGGACCTTGTACGGCCGGCCGCGACCGTCGCTCACCAGGTACCAGCCCAGCTCGCCGTTGGACGCTTCCGTCGCGTCATAGACTTCACCGGGGGGCACCTGGATGCCCTCCATCACCAGCTTGAAGTGCGCCATCACGCCTTCGATGGTGCCGTACACCTCAGGCTTGGGCGGCAGCGCGATGCGCCAGTCGTCCACGATGATGGGACCCGCGGGGATGGTGTCGAGGGCCTGGCGGATGATCTTGATGGACTGCCGCATCTCCTCCAGGCGCACGAGGTAGCGGTCGTAGTTGTCGCCGTGCTCGCCGACCACCACCTCGAAGTCGAAGCGGTCGTAGACCCAGTACGGCTGCACCTTGCGCAGGTCGTGATCCACGCCGCACGCGCGCAGCGCGGGGCCCGTCCACCCGTAGTCGATGGCGTCCTCGGCGGAGATGACGCCGGTGCCCTTGGTGCGGTCCACGAAGATGCGGTTGCGCGTGAGCAGCCCGTCCATCTCCACGAGCAGCTCTTCGGTGCGGTCCAGCGTCTTGCGAACCTTCTCCGACCAGCCTTCCGGCAGGTCGCGGTTCATGCCGCCCACGCGGCCGAAGCTGGTGGTGAGGCGCGCGCCGGTGAGCTCCGTGACGCGGTCCTGGATGAGCTCGCGGGCCTCCATGCCGTAGAGGAACGGCGCGAAGCCGCCCATCTCCAGGCCGGTGGCGCCTACGCACGTCAGGTGGTCGGTGAGCCGGTGCAGCTCGCTGCCGATGACGCGGATGTACTGGGCGCGCTCCGGGATCTCCAGGCCGATGAGCTTCTCCACGGCGTTGAGGAACCCGAAGTTGTTCATCATCGCGGACAGGTAGTTGAGCCGGTCCGTGTACGGCAGGCACTGCGTCCAGGTGACGTTCTCGCAGCTCTTCTGGAAGCCGCGGTGGAGGAAGCCGATCTCCGGGTCGATCTTGACGATGGTCTCACCCTCGAGCTCCACCTTCAGCCGCACGGTGCCGTGCGTGGCCGGGTGGGAGGGGCCCATGTTGATGACCATGTTCTTCGTCTGGAAGTGCGACTCCAGCTCCGACTCCTCGTGGGCGAGCCCATCGGTGTCGGGGTTGTGGGGCTTCTGCGCGTCGGTGTTGTGGCTGTCGGCCATGGTGAGGTCTCGATCAGGCGATGCCGCTGGTGCCGGGGCCGCGGAAGATGTCCTTGATGGGGCGCTCGGGGATCAGCGGCTGGCGGTCGCGCAGCGCGTAGTCCTTGCGCAGGGGGTGACCCTGGAACTCGTCGTACAGGAGGATGCGGCGCAGGTCCGGGTGGTCCGTGAAGCGGATGCCGTAGAAGTCGAACACCAGCCGCTCCCACCAGTTGGCGCCGCGGTACAGCGGCGTGAGGGAGGGCAGCTCCGGGCGGGTCTCGGTCACGCGCACCTTCAGGCGCACGTGCTCCTTCCGCTTGAGCGAATAGAGGAAGTAGACGACCTCGAAGCGCGGATCACTCTCCGCCAGGTGCAGGCGATCCACGGCGTCCGCGGAGCCGAACAGCTTGAAGTCCAGCTCGGGGTCCATCTTCAGGAAGGTGGCGACCTTCGGAAGCCACTCCGCATGAATGACGGCCCAGGCTCCGCCGGCGCGGTCGACATAGCGCTCCGCGACCGCTTCGGGGAACTGGGCGGCGACCCGGTCCAACGCGAAAATGCTCAAGGGGGGCCTCGATCTACGACAGAGGAAACCGCGGCTTTATAAGGACCGTTCGCGTGAGGCGTCAACGTAAACCCTCAACCGTGTAGGCCACTTAGGTGGTTCAGCAGCCCGCGTCGCGATCCACCCCCTGCCTGCCTGGGCACGGCGGCCGGAAGGGCTCAGGCGGCCACGTCCGGGCCCAGCACCGGGGCGTCCTCGGCGGGCTCGGGGATGAATGTCACCACCGGCTGGCTCTTGCCGGGGACGAGCGCGGTAGGGGCGGGGGCCCAGCGAAAGGCGTCACCCGCTTGCTCGCGGGTCGCCTGGGAGACAAGCACCGGCACCCCGAAGCCCTTGGTCAGCCGCTCGATGCGGTTGGCCAGGTTCACCGTGTCGCCGATGGCCGTGTACTCCAGGCGCCGGAACGGCGAGCCGATGTTGCCCAGCACCACCGGCCCCGTGTGCACGCCCACGCCCATGCGCAGGCCGGGTTCTCCCCTGGCGGCGCGCTCGGCGTTGACGGCTTCCAGCTCGCGCACCATGTCCAGCGCGCACCGGGTGGCGCTCCGGGCGTGGTGTGCGTCCGGCAGCGGGGCGCCGAAGTACACCATCAGTGCGTCCCCGATGAACTTGTCGAGCGTGCCGCCGTGGCGGAACACCACCTCCACCATGCGGCCGTAGTACTCGTTGAGGATGGTGACCACCTGCTCGGGTGGCAGCCGTTCGCTCAAGGAGGTGAAGTCGCGGACGTCCGCGAAGAGGACGGACACCTCGCGCAGCTCCGGGACGGGGGAGTCGCGGTCCTGGAGCCGCTCGGCGACGGCGGGGGAGAAGTAGCGGCCCAGCCGGGCGCGCTGGAGCTCCTCCTGGGTGACCGCGGCGGACAGGAATCGGATGCGTTGGAGGAGTCGGGAGGCACCCGCGGCCGTCATGGCCAGCATCACCGCGCCGGCCACCTGCGCGCCTCCGCCGATGGAGGCCTGACGCTGGAGCTCCACCTCCGCGAGGATGGCGATGACCGTGACGAGCAGGGTGACGGGCCGCCTCAGGCTCAGCGCGGACAGCAGCACGAGCGCCGCGAAGATGCCCAGCGTGAAGCCGGCCACGCCACCCGGCGACGGGGACACCGGCAGCGACAGGTGCTGCAGCCAGTACACGGCGGGTACGTCCACGAACGCGACGGACAGTGACGCCCAGCGGGCGATGCGCGCGGAGGCCGTCACCGCCACGGCCACGAGGGTGGTGCACACGAGGTACAGCGCGAAGGGCGCCAGATAGACGTCCCAGTCGTGCAGCTCGCGCACCCGGCCCAGGTACACGGCCATGGAGAACAGCACGCCCACCGCGCCCAGCCGGACCCATGCCAGGTGCCGTCCATTGGACTGCCGTTCCATGTCGAGCGCGCGCCGGACGGACTCCTGCAGGCTGTCGCTGGGCGTGGCGCTGGATGACATGGGAGTGGGCCCCCCCGGGCCGAGGGAAGCGGCGGTCAGGAACAGTAAGACGCCATCTTGCACCGACAGTGTGTGACATGCACATCAGGTGTTCCCTGAAAGCCCGGAAGAACACAGAGTTGGCATGGAAATGCCCGGACGGGGTAGAGGCTGGAGGCATGTCCGTGCGGACCGTCGCCTCCTTCTTCCGTGCCGCCTCGGGGCGCCTGGCCCTTGGCTCCCTGTTGGGGCTGCTGCTCTTCGCCGCCGAGACCGTCTGGCTGCTCAAGGCGGGCGTGGTGGGCGTGGACATCCCGCTGGACGGCCCCTACGCGGCGCTGGCGGCGGCGGTCCGGCCGTTGCTGCCCGGCGTCATCCTGCGCGTGGTCGCCGTGTACATGGTGGCGGGCGGCCTGCTGGGGCTTGGCGCGGCGGTGCTGACTTCCGCCTGGACGCGGCGGGGTGGATGGGTGGCGCTGGCGTTGATGGTGCCGCACTGGGTGGGGCTGCTGCTGTTCTGGGCCTGGGACCGGGCGCTCGCGCGGCCCGCCCTCTTTGACGACCTGCCGGCGGTGCGGCCGGTGCTGGCGTGGCTGGTGGATCACGGAGAGCCGTGGCAGGCGCGCGCGGCGGCCGGGGCGTGGGTGGCGGTCCATCTGGCCGTGCTGGCGTGGCGCGGCGCCCGGGGGTTGCGGCGGTTCGTGGCCTCTGGTGGCCCGGCGCCTCTCCGGGCGGAGCGCGCCGCGTGGGCGGGGGTGGCGGGCGTCGTCGTGGTGCTGGCGGTGGCGGTGACGGTGCGCCGGGTGGTGCCCTCCGTCCGGCAGCCGCTGGTTGTGCTCATCGGCATCGACGCGTTCCGGCCGGATCGGCTGGGCGCGACGGGGCATGGCGTCGCGCCCCAGGTCGAGCGCTTCCTCCAGGACGCGACGCTCTTCACCCAGGCCTACACGCCGGTGGCGCAGACGGAGCCCGCGTGGCGTTCGCTGCTCACCGCGCGCTGGCCGTACCGCACGGGCGTGCGCTACCCGCTGACGCCTGACGCGCGGCTCGTGCTGGCGCCCACCTTCGCGCAGCGCTTCACGGACGCCGGGTGGCGCACGGTGTTCGCCACGGACTGCTCGCGCTTCCACTTCGAGGGCCCAGCCTCCGGTTTCGCCAGGCGCTGGCAGCCTCCGCGCGGCGCGATCAACTTCGCGCTGGAGAAGCTGCGCTACCGGGCGCTGGGCCTGTTCGCGGACAACCCGGCCGGCGCCGCGTGGGTGCCCGAGTTCATCGACAACCGCGCGCTGGCCGGCATCCACGACCCCATGGGCTATGCCCGGCGGCTGTCGGACGGGCTCGTGGCGGAAGCAGGGGAGGGGCCGCTGCTCTTCGCCTTCCACGCCACGGCGGCGCACTTCCCGGGCGACCCGGTGTACCCGTTCTACCGCCGCTACGTGTCCTCCTCCGAGCCGCTGGAGCGCCGGCTGCGCATGCACTTCGCGCCGGTGAGCCCGGGAGCGAAGGGGGCGTGGAACCGCGCGGGCGCGGAGGGGCTCTACGACGAGCTGATCGCGCAGGCGGACGCGCAGGTGGGGACGCTGCTGGACGCGCTGCGGGCCTCCGGGCGCTACGACGACGCGCTCATCGTGCTGATGTCCGACCACGGCGAGAGCTTCCACGCGGACCGGCCGGACCTGGCGGGCGCGACGTCCGTGCACGGGGCCCGGCTGGGTGACGAGGAGAACCGCATCCTGCTCGCGGTGAAGATGCCTGGCGGCCGTGGCGCGGGCCCGGCGCAGGTGGACGCGCTGGCGCGGCTGGTGGACGTGGGCCCCACGCTGCTGGAGCTGTCCGGTCTGTCCGCGCTGCCGGAGTCTGACGGGGCGTCGCTCGGGCCGCTGTTGCGTGGCGAGGGGCGTCCGCTCACCCCGCTGTACGCGGAGACGGGCTACACGCACGTGAGTCCGGAGGTGTTCGACCCGGGCCACTGGCCGGGCGCGCCGCGCACCTTCGACGCGTACCGCCTGCGCCCGGACGGCGTGGTGGAGATGGGTGACGACGCGGGCACGGCGGTGCTGCGTGAGAAGGACACCGGCGCCTTCGATGGCCAGCGCTGGGTGGTGGACCGGCCGCAGGCGGATGGCAGCGTGCGCCGCACCTGCATGGGTGACTGTGAAGGGGCGGACGCGCGAGCGCTGGCGGACTGGCTGGACGACGCGACGGAGCGCGCACCGGAGTCCGCCTCACGTAGAGTCGCCGGCCATGTCGACGACCGAAACGACTCGCGGCCTCCAGGAAACGTACGCCCCCCACAACGCCTGCTTCGGGTGTGGCCCGGCCAACCCCAAGGGGCTGCGCATCCGCAGCCGCGTGGAGGGTGACCTCGTCGTCGCGGACTGGACTCCTGAGGAGCACCACCAGGCGTTCCCGGGCGTGCTCAACGGCGGCATCATCGGCGCGCTGCTGGACTGCCACTGCAACTGGACGGCGGCGTACCACCTGATGAAGGCGCAGGGCGCGACCACTCCGCCGTGCACCGTCACCGCCGACTACGCCATCGTGCTCAAGCGCCCCACGCCCATGGGCCCCGTGCACCTGTCCGCGAAGCCTGTGTCCATCGAGGGTGACCGCGTCGTCGTGGAGGGCACCCTCACCGGGGAGAATGGCAAGGTGACGGCCACCTGCCGGGGCACCTTCGTCGCCGTGAAGGAAGGCCACCCCGCGTACCACCGCTGGTAGGCCCCAAAAAACGCCTCGGGCCCCGTCACCGGCCTCTTCGTGAGAGGCGGCGCGGGGCCCGTGGGGTGACGCGAAAGCGGTGTGACTACTTGCCGGCGGCGAGCATGCGGGCGTGGTGCGCCGCGGTCTCGTTGGGCTCGCCGGGGTCGCGCAGCCGGTGCACCTGGTTGCCGATCTTGTCCTGCAGCAGCATCAGACCGTCCAGCACCTGCTCCGGGCGCGGCGGGCAGCCGGGGATGTAGACGTCCACCGGGATGATGCGGTCGATGCCCTGGAGCACCGCGTAGTTGTCGTAGAAGCCGCCGGAGGACGCGCACACGCCGAAGGACACGACCCACTTGGGCTCGGTCATCTGCTCGTAGACGCGCTTGAGGATGGGGGCCTGCTTCAGGTTGATGGTGCCCACCACCATCAGCAGGTCCGCCTGGCGCGGCGAGAAGCGCGGGAACTCCGCGCCGAAGCGCGAGATGTCGTGGCGGCTGGCGGCCACGGACATGTACTCCATGCCGCAGCACGCGGTGGCGTACGGGTAGGTGAACAGCGAGTACTTGCGGGCCCAGCCCAGGCCCTTGGACACCAGCTTCTGGAAGAAGCCCATGGCTTCGTCCCGGCGGGTGGTCATGATCGGCGCGATGTCGGTGTCAGCCATGGTGATGTCTCAGCTCTCCCAGTCGAGAGCGCCCTTCTTCCAGACGTAGATAAGGCCCACGAGCAGGGTCGACGCGAAAACCAGCATCTCCACGTAGCCGAACCAGCCGAGCGCCTGGAAGTTCACTGCCCAGGGGTACAGGAACACCGCTTCCACGTCGAACACGATGAAGAGCAGTGCGATGACGTAGAACTTCACGGCGAAGCGCTGGCGAGCGGGACCGCTCGACTCGGAGCCTGCTTCGAAGGGGGCCGACTTGGTGCTGCTCGGGCGCTTGGGGCCCAGCCGGGTGGTGACCTGGGGGATGATCATCCCCATGACACCGGCCAGCAGGAGCACCACCGCCATCGGCAGGTACGGGGCGAGGGGTGTTGTCATCGGGCGCGGACCCTAACGACACCGCTGGCGTCGTGTCAAAGGGAAACACCCCCGCGCCGGGCCCGCCAACCCCTTGAGATGACGGCCGAAACCGCGCTGCCCGGACGCCTGCTCCCGGACGGGCGGTGGATCAGCGGGCGCCCGTGTCCGCCCCGCGGCTCCCGGACCTGGACCGGGGCTCGTTTGACGCTGTGGGGAAACCACGCCTAGCGTCTGCGGGCTGTCCTTTCTGCCTTCATCGCCTGGGGAGTCGTCGACATGTGGGGCCGGCTGACCTTGCGGATGCAGGTGGCGATCGCGGTGCTGCTTCCGTGCCTCGCGGTGGTGTTCTTCACCGGGGTGTACTTCCCCGCGCGGCAGAAGGCGGCGGGCCTGGAAGTGCTCGCCGGCAGGGCGGTGACGCTGGGGACGCTGGTGGTGCGGCACCCCTCGCTCGCGCTGCCTGAAACGGCGCCGGACGCCCGCGCGCGCCGCGACGAGGTCTTCAACCAGGTCGAATCCGGCGGCTTCACGCTGACGTTCCAGGAGCTGTCCCGCGCGGACGGCACCGTGATCGCCGTGCGCGGCCAGGTGCCGGAAGGGTCCCTTCAGCCGAAGGAGCTCAAGCCGGGGGCGTGCACGGTGGCTCGGCTGACGGATTCGGATCAGGTCGTGGTGCGCTGTGAGAGCAATGGCCTCGTGTACCGCGCGGGCTTCGGCACCCACGAGGTGAAGGCGGCGCTGGCGGCGACGGAGGGCTACTCGCTCATGGGCTACCTGGGCGCCGCGGTGCTGGGCCTGGGGCTGGCCGTCATCATCAGCCGCGCCATCGCCGACCCCGTGTCGCGCGTCACGCAGGTGGCGCGTGAAGTGGCCCGGGGCGATGTCTTCCGGGGCGAGCTGGACGTGTCCGCCGCTGGCGAGGTGCGGCAGATGGCCACCTCCTTCAACGAGATGCTGAGCACGCTGCGCTCCACGGTGATGGAACTCGTCACGCGCACCGAACAGCTGTCCAGCGCGTCTCGCGGGTTGATGGGGGCCTCTGCGGATCAGGAGCACGTCATCAGCCAGCAGGCCGCGTACGCGCAGCAGATCGCCGCCACGTTCGAGGAGCTTTCCCGCACCGCCGAGCAGATCTCCTCGTCCACGGAGGTGGTGGAGTCCAGCGCGCGGCGCACCCATGACGCGGTGGCGGAGGCCATGGCGGTGGTGGCGCAGGTGGTGGGCGGCATCAACGACATCCGCACGGAGTCCAAGGGCGTGGCGGACGCCATCGTGGGGCTGAACAAGGATTTGCAGCAGGTCTCCAAGATCGCCCAGGTCATCAACCAGGTGGCGGAGCGAAGCGACCTGCTGGCGCTCAACGCGGCGCTGGAGGGCACCAAGGCGGGCGACGTGGGCCGGGGCTTCTCTCTGGTGGCCGCGGAGATGCGCAAGCTGGCGGAGAACGTGTCCGTGTCCGCGCGCGACATCGCCCGCATCGTGGAGAAGGTGCAGGACTCCGGCGAGGAGGCCGCGTCCAAGGCCCGCGTGGGCATGGCGACGAGCGACCGGGGCGTGGAGGTGGCCGAGCAGGCCTCCGCCGTCTTCCTGCGCATCGTGGAGCTGGCGCGCGGCACCAGCGAGGCGGCGCGGCAGATCACCATCGCCACCCGCCAGCAGCGTCAGTCCAGCGAGCAGGCGGTGCAGGGCGCGCGCAACGTGGCGGACCTGGTGAAGCAGGGCGTGGACGCCACCGGCCGCACCACCCGCATCGCCCAGGACCTCCAGGCCGTGGCCGAAGGCCTCACCGCGGTGACGAGCCGTTTCAAGGCCCAGCCCCGGCCGTAGTCAGACGGGCCGGGACGAAGGCGCGCGTGCGCGCAGCTTCTGGAACAGCTCCGGGGACATGGCCGCGACGCCCAGGCGGTGGTCGGGCGCCACCGCCTCTCCGTGGAAGTCACTGCCGAAGGTGGGCACCAGGTCGAGCTCCGCCGCGAGCGCCAGGTACTTCTGCCGCACCGAGGGGTTGTGGGCCACGCTGAGGATCTCCAGGCCGGAGAGGCCCGCCTTCGCCAGCGCTTGAATCTCCGAGCGCTCCATCTTGGAGGAGCTGGGGTGGGCCAGCGTCGCGGTGCCGCCCGCGTTGCGGATGAGCCGGATGGCCTCCGCGCCGTCCAGCTTGAAGCGCTCCACCCACGCCGCGCGGCCCGTGCCCAGGAAGCGGTCGAACGCGGCCTTCACGTCGATGCACCAGCCCTGATCCACCAGCACCCGCGCCAGGTGGGGCCGCCCCAGCTGCGCGTCCCCGGCCACCTTGCGCACCTGCTCCATGCGCACTGGAAAGCCCAGCTCCCTCAGGCGGGCCACCATGGCCTCCATGCGGTGGGTGCGCTCGTCGCGCAGCCGGTCCGCGAAGCGCGCGAGGTCCGGGTCCTCCGGGCGCAGGAAGTGGCCCAGGATGTGGGCCTCCTTGCCGTAGACGAAGGCGGACAGCTCGATGCCGGGCACCAGCTCGACACCATGCGTTGCGGCGGCCTGCCGGGCTTCGTGGAGCCCCGCCACCGTGTCGTGGTCCGTCACGGCCAGGACGGTGACGCCCGCGGCGGCGGCTCTCGCCACCAGCTCCGAGGGCGGGTACTGGCCGTCACTGGCGGTGGTGTGCGAATGCAGGTCGATCACGGCGGTGGAACCCTCCGGAGGGCGGCGAGGCGGGCACTCTTACGCCATGTCCCCATGGGAAGGGGCCGGAAGAGCGGGCCCTGTGTGAATCCGCACGGCGAGGGGTTTGTTCCTGTCCGGTGGCGGCCCCAGGGGAGGGCGGGGTTGGAGCCGGGCCTCCCCTTGGCAGGCCGGCGGTGCTAGATCGCCGCGCCATGGCCAAGACCCCGACCCCGAAGAAGTCCACCCTTCGCGCCGCCTACGCGAACGCGCGCAAGGCGGATCCGCGCCCCATCACCGGCAAGGAGAAGCCGACGGAGCTGCTCGCGCACGCCTTCAGCGCCTACGTGGGCCGCCAGGAGCGCACCGCGTTCGAGCTGATGCAGCAGTCCGTGCAGCAGGACGCGTCCATCTTCCTCACGCTGTCGGGTGCCATGACACCCGCGGGCCTGCACCAGTCCTGCCTCATCCCGCTGGTGGAGAAGGGCATCATCTCCGCCATCACCACCACGGGCGCCAACCTCTACCACGACGCCCACCGCATCATCGGTCACGGCATCCGCGAGGTGAACCCCAACGCGGGTGACCTCCAGTACCGCCTGGCGCGCATCATCCGCATCTACGACCTGGGCTTCTGGGAAGAGGCGCTGCTCGACACCGACCGCCTCTTCTCCGCCATCCTCCGGCAGCCGCAGTTCCAGCGGAAGATGACCACCCCGGAGTTCCACTACCTCCTGGGCAAGGCCATTTACGGCATCGAGAAGCAGCTGGGCGTGAAGCAGCCGTCGCTGTTGTCCACCTGCTACAAGCACGGTGTGCCCATCTGGGTGGGCGCGGTGCAGGACGGCTCCATCTTCCTCAACGTCGTGAAGCTGAAGCGCCTGCTGGGCGACGAGTTCAAGTTCGAGCTCGACATCAACGACGACGTCTATTCCATGGCCGCCATGCAGCACTACTGCCGCCACAACGGCAGCGGGAAGCTGGCCATCTGGATCCTGGGCGGCGGCGTGCCCAAGAACTACACGCTCCAGGGCGAGCCGCTGCTCGACCAGATCCTGAACGTCCCCACGTCGGGCTTCGACATCGACGTGCAGTTCTGCGTGGACCCGGTGGACAACGGCGCGCTGTCCAGCTGCCCGGCCGGTGAGGGCCACACCTGGGGCAAGGTGTCCGTGGAGGCGGTGGAGACGGGCTCCATGTACGTGCACTGCGACGTGACGGCGGTGTTCCCCTGGCTCACGCACGCGCTGTTCAGCGAGCCCAAGAACAAGCGCAAGCCCATGCGCCTGATGGACAAGATGGACGACGCGGTGAAGTTCCTGGACGCGGACGTCAAGAAGCGCAGCAAGTCGCTGATGAAGACGCTGGACTGGAGCGTCGAGGAAGCCGCGCCCTCCTCCAAGAAGGATGCGAAGGCCCACGACAGCTTCGTGCGTTAGAGCGCAGTTCTTCCAACCCAGGCCTCAGGTCCCAAGGAGAAGGTGATGAGTCAGCAGCCCGCGACGGGTGTGGTGATGTCCCTGGTGAGTGCTCCCCAGCTGAAGACGCAGGTGACGCACGGTCCGTCCGGCGCGACGTTGCCCACGGAGGCGCCGAAGGACAACGGCGGCACCGGCGGCAGCTTCTCCCCCACGGACCTGGTGGCCACGGCGCTGGCGTCCTGTGTCGTGACGACCATGCACCTGGTGGCCGGCAAGGAGGGCATCACCCTGGGCGAGGTGCGCGCGACGGTGGAGAAGCGGATGACCCCGCCGCCGCGCAAGATTGGCGAGCTGGTGATTTCCATCCTGATGCCGGCCGGCCTCGTGCCGGAGCACCGCGCCATGCTGGAGAAGATCGCCCACGAGTGTCCCGTGGCGCGCAGCCTCCACCCGGACGTGAAGGTCACGGCGTCGTTCGGCTATCCGGACTGAAGCAGTCGTAAGGGGGCTCGGTCGGCTGCCCGCCCTCCGAGCCCCGCGTGCGGCAAGTGGCCGCCGTGCCCACCCTCGAGAAGTTCTCTGATGCCTCGGGGGAGGGGCACTCGGCATGAATCTGAAGCGACTGGGCATCTATCTCAACGACCACCTGCTGGGCTCCACCGTGGGGTTGGATCTCGCGAAGCGGACCGAGCGCGAGAACCGCAGCAATGCGGTGGGCCAGTACCTGGCCACGCTGATTCCGCTGCTGGAGCAGGACCGCGCCACGCTGCTGTCGGTGATGTCCTCGGTGGAGGCGCGCGTGGATCCGCTGAAGGTGGGCGGCGCGTGGCTGACGGAGAAGCTGTCGCGCCTGAAGCTCAACGGCTCCTGGCTGCGCTACTCACCGTTGAGCCGGTTGGTGGAGCTGGAGGGCCTGTGCGTGGGCTCCCACGGACGCGTGTCCATGTGGAGGAGCCTGGCGAAGGTGGCCGCGAAGGAGCCGCGTCTGGCGCGGTTCGACTTCGCCTTCCTCGCCGAGCGCGCCGACGGGCAGCTGGAGACGCTCCAGACGCTGCGCCTTCGCGCGACGGAGACCGCGTTCAGCGACACATCCGTCGAGACCGGCGAACAGGCACCGGTCCCGACGGAGGCTTGAGCCGTCAGGGACTTCAGGTCCCCGAGGGCGTCACGGGCGTGCGCGCCCCGTTCTCGGGGCCGGGCAGCAGGCGCAGCTGGCTGGCGGAGGTGAACGTCGCGTCCACCTCGCGCTCCAGGTACGTGTAGCCGGACAGGCCGTCCTCGTAGACGCGCAGCAGGTTGCGGGACTCGTCCAGGGTGATGCGTCCCTGGCGCAGCGCCAGCTCCGTGAACTTGCGCAGCTTCGCGACGAGGTCGTCCTTGTTGTAGCTCACGTAGTTGAGCACTTCCGTCACGGTGTCCCCGGCGACGACGTGGTCGATGAGGTAGCCGCCGCCCGGAGCCAGCGACACCTGCACCGTGTGCGTGTCTCCGAAGAGGTTGTGCAGGTCGCCCAGGATCTCCTGGTACGCGCCCACCAGGAAGATGCCCAGGTAGTAGTCGTCGCTGTTGAGCGCGTGCAGCTCCAGCGCGTCCTTCACCTCGCGCTTGTCGATGAAGTGCTCGATCTTCCCGTCCGAGTCGCAGGTGATGTCCGCCAGCGTCGCGCGCCGGGTCGGCTTCTCCGCCAGACGGTGGATGGGCATCATCGGGAAGAGCTGATCAATGGCCCACGAGTCCGGCAGCGACTGGAACACGGAGAAGTTGCAGAAGTACGTGTCCGACAGCTGCTTCTCCAGCGCCTCCAGCTCCTCCGGAATCTCCCCGGCCTCGCGCGCCACGCGCAAAATCTTGTGGCAGATGGCCCAGTAGAGGTTCTCCGCCGCCACGCGCTGCTCCAGCGACAGGTGGCCCAGGGAGAACAGCTGGAGGCTCTCCTCCTTGGCGTCCTGCGCGTCGTGGAAGGCCTCGATGACGTTCTTGTTCGTGACCTCGCGGAACGTCGAATAGAGGTTGCGCACCACGGAGGGCGCCTTGTCGTCCACCTTGTCGGGCGTCTGGGACGGGTCGAACTCGCTGGTGCCCAGCACGTCCACCACCAGCACCGCGTGGTGCGCCACGACGGCGCGGCCGGACTCGGAGACGAGCGTGGGGTGCGGCACGCCCGCGCGGTCGCACGCCTCCATCACGCCGAAGACGACGTCGTTGGCGTACTCCTCCGTCGTGTAGTTCATGGAGGAGGCGAAGTTCGTCTGGGAGCCGTCGTAGTCCACGCCCAGGCCGCCGCCCACGTCCAGGTACTTCAGCGGCGCGCCCTGGCGAGCCACCTCCACGTAGAAGCAGCCCACCTCGCGCAGCGCGTTCTTCACGTTGCGGATGTTGGAGATCTGGCTTCCCAGGTGGAAGTGAAGCAGCTCGAAGGAGGACAGCAGGCCCGCGTCCTTCATGAAGCTGATGCAGTTCATCAGCTCCGAAGAGGACAGGCCGAACTTGGACCGGTCACCGCCGGACGCTTCCCACTTGCCGGCGCCGCGCGTGGACAGCTTCACGCGCATGCCCAGCCGCGGCGTGATGCCCGTGCGGCGCGCCACCTCCGCGATGAGGGGCAGCTCGCTGGGCTTCTCCACCACCAGGATGACGTTGCGGCCCAGGCGCGAGTAGAAGAGCGCCGTCTCGATGTACTCCTCGTCCTTGTAGCCGTTGCAGATGACGAGCGCGTCTTCGCTGTCCAGCAGCGCCATCACGGCGAGCAGCTCCGGCTTGCTGCCGGCCTCCAGGCCGTAGGTGTACTCCTTGCCCGCCTCGATGATGGTCTCCACCACGTAGCGGTGCTGGTTCACCTTGATGGGGTACACGCCCCGGTACAGGCCCTTGTAGCCCTGATCCGCGATGGCCTTCTTGAACGCGTTGTTCAGGTGCACCACGCGGTGGCGCAGCACGTCCGTGAAGCGCAGGAGCAGCGGCAGACCGATGCCCCGGCGACGGACCTCGTCCACCAGCTCCTTGAGGTCCATGCTCGGAGCGGCGGGCCCGTCCGGGTGGACGCACACGTGGCCCTTGTCGTTGATGCCGAAGTAGGGCGAGCCCCAGTTGCGGATGCCGTACAGCTCATGAGCATCGGCCAGGGTCCAGCGGTGCTGAGGGGAGGGAGCGGCCATCGTTGTTTCGTGCCTCCGGTGGAGCGCGCGGCGGGGGTGTGGAAACTCCCATGAACACGGGAGGGGGGCCGGACTATCGGAAACGCCCCATCCATTCAATAGCCGCCTGTTCCCAGGGCAAGCAGGCGAGCAGGGGCCCCATTCCGGGCTCTAGCCCCGGTGGGCCGGTCAGCATCCAATTCCTACCCTTCCACCTGGGCAGCGCAGGGAGGTCGAGTGGAGAGAAGGGGAGGGTACATGGAGTCGTCCGCACGCAGGGAAGAGGCAGCGCCACTGACCCCGCGGGAGATCTTCGAACGGCTGGACAGGTACGTCATCGGCCAGGACGTCGTGAAGCGAGCGGTGGCCATCGCCGCGCACAACCACCTCAAGCGCATCCAGGCGCGGCGGATGCGCCGGCAGTCCCTCATCAAGAAGTCCAACATCCTGCTCATTGGCCCCACGGGCAGCGGCAAGACGCACATCGCGCGCAACCTGGCGGAGATCCTCCAGGTCCCGTTCACCACCGTGGACGCCACCGAGTACACGGAGGCGGGCTACTACGGGAAGGACGTGGAGGTGATGGTGTCCGACCTGCTCTTCAAGGCGAACCACTCCGTGGAGGACACCCAGCGAGGCATCATCTTCATCGACGAGGTGGACAAGATTGCCCGCCGCACCCAGGGCGCCCGCAACGGCGCGGGCAGCCGCGACATCGGCGGTGAGGGCGTGCAGCAGTCGCTCCTGAAGCTCCTGGAAGGGCGCGAGGTGCACGTGCCCATGAATGTCACGCAGGCGTGGAACAAGAGTGACTTCGTGCAGGTGGACACGCGCGACATCCTCTTCATCTGCGCGGGCACGTTCAGTGACCTGCACGACTTCGGCGACGAGGGCGGCCGGGCCATGGGCTTTGGCGCGGATGCGTTCGGGGCGAAGCGCAAGGAGAAGCGCATCTCCACGAAGCAGCTGGTGGACTTCGGGATGATGGCGGAGTTCCTGGGCCGCATGCCGGTGATGGTGCAGCTGGAGCGGCTGGGCGAGTCCGACCTGTTGCGCGTGCTCACCGAGCCTCCGGATGCCATCACCCGCGAGTTCAAGGAGCTGCTGGCGCTGGATGAGATTGAGCTGGAGTTCCCGGAGAGTGGCCTGCGGGAGGTGGTGCGCTATTCCATGTCGCGCGGGCTGGGAGCTCGCGGCCTGCGCTCCATCCTGGAGCACGTGATGTCGGACATCATGTTCGAGGCGCCGGAGCGCAAGCACCGCCACGTGACGGTGGACGCGGAGTTCGTGAAGGCGCGGCTCGCGGCGCTGGACGACGTGGAGCTCAACGCTTAGCGGGCGTTGGCTTCTCGGAGGCCCGGGCGGCGGCGCCCAGCCGTGCCGCCGCCTGCGGATCCTGGATGAGCTGGAGCACCACGTCGTTGCGCAACAGGGCCCGCGTGTCGCCGCGCTCCAGCGCGTCCTGCAGGTCCCGGTGCGACAGCGCGAGCTGGAAGCGCGGGTCCTTGCGCAGCGCCTTGTAGGCGGGGTCCTCCTGGAGCTTCTTCGCCTTGGCGGGGTCGTGCGCGGCCTGGGCCACCTGGACCAGGTCCTCCAGCGGGGCGAACTGGGTCAGCTCGAAGAGGTTGAAGCGGCGGGACATGTCGAACGCGACGGAGTCCTTGGGGGCCACGCCCCAGCGCTTGCCGGCGATGACGACGTGCTGCTCCATGAACGTCAGCGCGCTCAGGCAGACCCAGAACAGGGCCGCCATCTTTCCTCCGCCGAGCACGAAGCCCAGGGTGCGGTCCAGGCCGCGCTCGTCGGAGTCCCTGCCGGAGAGGAAGCGCAGCAGCAGCGCGCCCAGGGCGTAGCGCACGGTGAGCCACGTGACGACGAAGAGGAGCACCGTGCCGAAGAGCGTCCCGATGAGCAGCGGTGAGCCCAGCGCTACGGCGAGCTTGGGGCCGGCGAGGGGCGCGAGCTTGCGCGAGACGAAGTAGCCCGCAGCGAGCCCCACGGAGTTGGCCACCTGACGGGCGGCGCCGGAGAGGGCGCCGAGGATGCCGAAGAACAGCACCATGCCCAGGAGGATGAGGTCGATGACCATGGGGTGGGCTCCTGGGGGCCGCTAGCGGATCTTGAACGAGGAATCGCCCTTGGACTTGTCCGCGGTCTGCTTCTGGGCTTCCGCGAGGGCTTCCTTGTAGCGGGCGTTGGCGGGCTCGTAGGTGAGCGCCATCTTGAGGTTGCGCTCCGCGGCGGAAGGGTTGCCGGACTCCAGGTCCTTCTGGGCCTGGGTGTAGAACTGACGGCCCTTGGGGTGGGTGCCGATCTGCTCTTCCTGCTCCTTCTTCGCGGCGGCCTTCGTTTCGGACTCGGAGGCGTCGGTGAAGCGCAGTTTCTGCGCGCGGTCCGGGCTGGCGATGTCGGAGAGGTACTTCTTGCGCTTGGTGTCGTCGCGCAGGACGTAATAGGCCTCGGTGACGCGCTTGTAGAGCTCGTTCACCTGGTCCTTGAGGGCCTTGGACTCCAGCTGGAAGAAGCGGTCCGGGTGGTAGACGCGGCTCTCTTTGTAGAAGGCCTTCTTGATGTCGCCGGGGACGGCGGTGCGCTCCAGGCCGAGCAGCTCGAAGTAGTCCAGCTGGTCGAGCTTCGCGCAGCGCGACTCCAGGTCCGCGAGCTGCTCCGGGCTGAGGGCCGGGCCCCCCGCGGCGGCGGGCGGCGGCGGAGGCGTGCTGGCGGCGGGAGGACGCGGCGGGGCCACGGGCGCTGGCGTCGGCG
>NZ_RAWQ01000065.1:0-43507 GCF_003668965.1 Corallococcus sp. AB030 | reverse complement strand
GGGTCGGGGCAGCACGGCAGGACGGGCGGTACGGGGCGGTACGGCGCATCACGCAGACACTTCATCCTCGGAGAACGAAGACCATGGCGACCAAGACCCAGAAGCAGACCATCCAGCGCAAGGCCCGTCAGATGAAGGCGAAGACGGTGAAGGCCGTGTCCAGCGCCGGCAAGCAGGCGAAGCGCGTGCAGGTGACGCTCGGTGATCTGATCGCCGCGGCCTTCGACACCGTGGGGGGCGAGGCTCGCAAGGTGGCCAGGGTGGTCTCGTCCACCGACATGACGTTGGCGACCGGAAAGCACATTGTGTTCGTGGGGTGATGATGCTTCCGCCGGCCGGGCGCGGACGACAACAGGGATCCACTCCAGGGCCAGGTGAATGACGTGAAACCCATTCTCAATCCCGGACGCAATTGCTGGACGCGGACGGATACGCATGACGCGGGCGTGCTGGTGGACGCCCGGGACTACTACCGTGAGCTGTACAGGGCCATCCGGAAGGCCCGCCGCTCCATCGTCATCACCGGTTGGCAGTTCGACAGCGACGTGACGTTGCTGCGCGGTGAGGACCTGGAGGAGGCCAAGGGAGGAGAAGTCCGGCTGCTGCCACTGTTGGATGAGATGTGCCGGGAGAACCCGGAGCTGCACGTCTACATCCTCGCGTGGGACTTCAGCATGCTGCTCGCCATGGAGCGCGAGTGGATGCAGAACCTGCTCTTCAACTGGACGACGAACGAGCGGCTGCGCTTCCGCTTCGATTCCTCCAGTCCGCTCTACGGCGCTCATCACCAGAAGCTCGTCGTCATCGACGGCGTGATGGCGTTCACCGGCGGCATGGACGTGTGTGACTGTCGCTGGGACGACCGGGACCACCCCGCGCGCTCGAAGCTGCGCTGCGACTCCGGCCGCGACCCGCACGGGCCGTACCACGACGTGCAGACGGTGCTGACGGGCCCCGCGGTGAAGCCGCTCGCGGAGCTGTTCGAGGCGCGCTGGGCGCACTCGGGCGGAGGCGAGCTCCACCTGGAGCCCGTGAACCGCGACGACATGACTTTCGAAGCGACGATGCCCGCGCCTCCGGGCCCGGTGGCCATCAGCCGCACCTTCGGCAAGACGCTGCTGCCTCCGCAAGCGGAGGTGCAGGAGATCCGCGCGCTGTACGTGGACGCCATCGACGCGGCCGAGCGCTTCATCTACATCGAGAACCAGTACTTCTCCTCACGCGCCATCTACGACGCGCTCGTCAAACGCATGCGCGCGGCCGGGCGGCCCCGGCTCCAGGTGATGCTGGTGCTGCCCCGTCAGCCGGAAGCGCTGCGCGAGCAGATCGCCATGGGCGTGGCCCAGGTGCGCCTGCTGCGCGCGCTGCGCGAGGTGGCCTCCGAAACGGGCCACGGCTTCGCGGTGTACGGCTCGGCGGCGAAGGACGAGGACGGCTCGGACGTCTTCACGTACATCCATTCGAAGGTGCTCATCGTGGATGACACCTTCATGACCATTGGCTCCGCGAACACGACCAACCGCAGCCTGGGGTTGGATTCGGAGCTCAACCTGAGCTGGGAGGCGGAGGCGCCCGGCGACGCCGTGTCGCGCGCCATCCGCCGCGTGCGCGTGTCGCTGATGGCGGAGCAGGCAGGCCTGGCTGGCGTGGCCGCGCTGCGCCCGCTGGTGGACGCGACGCACATGGTGGAGACGTTGGACGGGCTGGCCCACGAGGGACAGCACCGGCTGCGTCCGCACCCGCTGGAGACGGTGTTCGACCAGAACCCGCTCTTCAAGCCGCTGGAGCCGGAGGAGTTCCTCATCGACCCGGAGGAGTCGGTGCTGGACGAGTCCCTCTTCGAGGCCCTGCACAAGGGCGACGACGGCCTCTTCGCCTCCGGCGTGCGCCTGCTGTCGCGCTGGCTGGTGGGCAAGTCGTGCGAGACGGCCCGGCGGCACAGCGCCATCCTGCCCTGCGCTCCCGCCCAGGAAGAGGGCGGGACGGTGGGGAACTAGCGGCGGGCGAAGTCCACGCCCACGCCCGCGCCCGCGCTCACGCCTTGCACCAGCGTGCCGTCCGGCTGCGGGAAGGTCACCGTGGCGCCGGCGCCCCAGATGTACATGGCGGGCAGCACGCGCTGGCGGAACTCCGCCGCCACCGAGTAGCGGGGCTTGTCGCCCAGGCCCACCACCACCAGGCGCGCGATGCCTCGCGACTCGCCGCCCGGGGTGCTGAAGCTCAGGGACAGGTCGCCGTCCGCGCGGCCGAAGGCGGAGTACTCCACGGCGCCGCTGGCCACGACCTCCGGAGAGTCCGGTCCGTCGCCCCGCGCCACGGACAGCTCCAGGTAGCCGGAGAAGTCCTTGGGCACGCGCTGGTCGGCCTGGGGCTCCTCGGAGAGGCCCACGGCGGAGAAGCGCGACAGCTCGTAACCCGCGCCGAAGTAGCCGAAGCGGAAGCCTCCGCCCTGCCGGCGCCCCTGCACGGTGACACTGAGCTGCGTGCCCTTGAAGTTGCCCTCGAACGCGACGCCCAGCATGCCTCCCACGTCCTGCGCGCCATCATTGAGCCGCGCGCCGCCGGCGAGCAGGGCCCACGAGCGCAGCCGCTCGCCCTTGTACATGGCGAACTCGCCGCCCACCGACGCCACCGTGGCCTCCGGCGTCACTCCGCCGGCCTCGCCGAAGTCGTGCGCCGCCGAGGCGCGCACCAGGTAGCGGTCGAAGTTCCCCTCGCTGTCGCTGGCGATGCGGCCGATGTCCAACAGCAGCTCGCCTGAGAAGATGCGCGCGGCGAGCACGTCGCTGGCCAGCAGCTGCACGCGCGCGGGCCCCGCGGTGAACGACAGCGTGCCGCCCGCCGGGTGGTAGTTCGGGTTGAGCTGGTTGTCGTAGCGGTTCACCAGGTAGCCGCGCCCCAGCGACTCCTCCAGGAACGGCTGCACGCGCAGGCCGAAGCGGCCGGACTCGTCGCCAATGCGCAGCAGGCGCACCACCTGGCCGTAGTCACTGCGCTCGTCCCAGTCCTCGCGCCGCAGCCACGCGCCGTAGTCGTCGTCCTTCTGCTTCGGCTCGTTGTCCAGCAGCCGGAAGCGCAGCGGCGCGCCCAGCATGAAGGCGAAGTCCTCGCCCCCATCCACGCCCAGGGACGGGTACGCGTAGCCGAACAGGTCCTGCTCCCCACCTCGCGTCCCGGACGGGAAGCTCAGCGGCCCCACCTCCAGGAGCGCCCGGAAGCCGATTCCCTCCGAGGAACCTCCCGAGCTCCCCGACGACTCCGGCGCGGAGTACGTCTCCTGCTGCGCATCATTGGGGACCTCCTCGATGCTGGAGGACTGGGAGTGAAGCAGCGCGATGAGGGCCACGAAGGGAGCACCAGTCATTGGTGCTCACTCTAGTTGGCGCGGCGCGGGCTGGACAGACGAATACCCGGGACGGCCCGTGAGCGGGCTTTCCCGGGTATCCGCCCTCGCGTGGGGCGCGATGACTAATGGGTGGGATCCGGCGTGGCGTCCGTGTCCACCTTGGAGCTGTCCGTGCTGGGGGCGTCCACGTCGCTGTCGAGGGCGCCGGATCCGGTTTCCTCGCTCACATCGCTCTTGCCGTCGGTGCTCAGGTCGCCGGAGCCGCCGGTGCCCAGGTTGCCCTTCTCACTGGGGTTGCGGTTCTGGTTCACCGCGCCAGCGGGCACCTGCGCGTCGCCCAGGTCGGTGGGCGTGTTCTGCTGGACGTCCCACTTCTGGCCGTCGCCGGTCTTCACGGCTTCGTGCGCGGCGCCAGAGCCACCGGTGGCCTCGCCGTCGTAGACGGTGGGCGCGTCCTTGCGGTCGCGCTTCTCCAGGTCGCTCACGTTGCCCGTCTCACCGGGCAGCTCCGTGGAGCGTGAGGTGTCAGCGGGGTCGATGCTCCCGCTGGTGCCATCCGTGGTGTCCGGGTTGGCGGACGTGGTGCCCGCGCTGCCCGAGCCGCCCACGGCACCGGCTTCCGGTGACGAGGCCTCGCGGGTGGTGGCGTTGTGGCTGGCGCAACCGTACAGCGACAGGGCGGCGATCGCCGCGAACAGAGGGAGCTTCATGGGAAATCTCCGTGTGTGTCGGGTTTGAAGTCGGCTGCCAGAAATCTGGTTGCCCTTCCGACAGAGACAAGGACACACACGGTCCTCTGCTACCCGACCCTTACCTGAGCGACCGGGCGAGCGGGCGCTCAGGTGCCGGTTGGCTGACTCAGGCCTTCTTGCGCTTCTTCGACGAGGACGGTCCGGGGTCGGTGTCGGCGGCGTCCGCCTTGCGCTTGTCTCCGACCTGCGCCGTCTCCTTGCTGCTGGACATGGCCTCGCCCTTGTCATCCAGGGTGAAGAGGCGCTCCTTGGTGAGGAGCCGGTCCGGGCCGAAGGTCTGATGCGCCTGGAAGAGGCGCTCGGCGCGCTCCGTGGGCTTGCCCTTCGCGTCCAGCGGCGTGTCGAAGCCGGTGCTGATCTTCGTGTTCTGCGTCCGGTTGCCCAGGCGCAGGTTGCCCGGCGAGTCGAAGGTGTCCTTCAGCACGTCCTTGTAGGCGCCGAAGCGCGTGTCCTGATCAGGCCCCTGCATCGCGGTGAGGGTGTTCTGGAGCGCGCCGTTGCGCTTCCCCTGCACCTGCGCCGGAGTCAGCTCGCCCTGGCGCTCGGCGAGCGTGGCGCGCGAGTAGCCCTGCATGCGGCCCACGCCCGCGGCCTGCTGCGCCAGGCCCTGCTGAATCTGCTTCTGGGCCGCGGCCTTCTCCTTGGGAGTGGAGGCCGTGCTCAGCTTCTGGGCGCCTTCGTTCGCGTTCTTCACGCCCTCCTTGAACTGGAGCGTCTCGTGGTTGAGGACGTTCTGGCCGGTGCCGGAGGCGATGACGTGGTTGATGCTGGACGCGGGCGCCTTGTTCTTCGCGCTCCCCGCGACCAGCGCCTCCTGCTCCGTCAGCGGACGCCCGGAGGCCGTCGCCGCCTTCGTGTACGTGGTGTGTGAATCGCTGTACTGGGTCAGGCGGTTCAGCGAGTTCTGCGGAGTCTTCGCCGTGCCGTGCTCGCCGTAGTGGTCGGTGAGCTTCTGCTGCTGCTTCGCGTTCAGGTCCGCGGTGGGGCCGTACTTCACCTGCTCGCCCACCTTCGTGTTGTTGTTGCCGACCTTGAACTGCGTCTGGCTCAGCTTGGGGCCAATGCCTTTCATCTTCGACTGCCTTTCGTTGACGCGCCCGGCCGGAGGGATGGCGGGGTGCGTCATGGGGGAGAGGGGAGACTAGGAAATTAGAGGCTGCCTGTCCCTGCGGGAGATCCCTGATGCCTGTCCGGGACACCCGCTTGACTACGGCTGTAGTCAGGCGTACCTTGCTTTCTGACTACAGCTGTCGTCACGAAGGGCAGGGCGCATGAAGAAGCCGGTGGGAGAGCAGGAGCTGGCGGTGCTGCGGTACGTGGCCGAGCACGGTCCGGCGACGGTGGGCGAGGTGGCCGAGCGCTTCGGTGAGGCGCAGGGCCTGGCGCGCTCCACCATCCTGACGGTGATGGAGCGGCTGCGGCTGAAGGGGTACCTGACCCGGAGCAAGGTGGACGGGGTGTTCCAGTACGCCTCTCCGGTGGCGACGCAAGAGCTGCTGCGCGACGTCGTAGGGAACTTCGTGCAGCGCACGCTCTCCGGGTCCCTGTCGCCGTTCGTGACCTACCTGTCGGAGACGGAGGACGTGTCCGACGAAGAGCTGAAGCAGCTCCAGGACGTCGTGGCGCGCCTGCGCCAGAAGCGGAAGGAGTAAGCCCCGTGATGACTCTCATGACCTCGCCGTGGTGGTCGTCGTGGTCGGAGTCGGTGTGGCGCGCCTCGTGGCAGGGGGCGCTGTGCGCGCTGGCCGTCTGGTTGCTGGCCCGGACGCTGCCTCGCCTGCCCGCGGCCCTGCGCGCCGGACTCTGGTGGCTGGTGGCGCTCAAGTTCGTGCTCACGCTGGGCTGGCCCAAGCCCATGCCGCTGGCGCTGCTGCCCGTGGAGTCCACGACCGCGCAATCCCAGACGGTCCGCGTGGACGGTGCTCAATCCCAGACGCCGGGGCGGACGGTCATGGTGCTCACGGCCCCCGATGCGGACGTGCTCATGCGGGTGTCGCCGCAAGGGCAGACACCGGCTCCCGTGGAGGGCCCCTCGGCCGGGGCGCGGGTCGCCTCGTTCTTCAAGAGCGCGGTGGAGTCGCTCCGCGCGCATTCGTGGACGGTGGGCGGGGTGTGGGCGCTGCTCGTCCTGTGGGGCGCGGGCGTGGCGTGGAAGGTGCGGGGCCACGTGCTGGCGTGGCGTCAGGTGCAGGGCATGCGGGAGCGCGCGCGGCCCTTGCGTCACCCGGTGCTGGAGGAGGAGGCGGAGTTCCTCGCGAATGAAGCGGGCCTGCGCCGTCCGCCCACGCTGCTCGTGTCGGACGAGGTGGTGAGCCCGCTGGCCGCGGGGCTGGTGTCGCCGGTCATCGTGCTGCCCGCGAAGGCGCTGCGTGATTTGCCGGAGGACTCGCTGCGCATGGCGCTGGCGCACGAAGTGGCGCACCTGCGGCGCGGGGACCTGTGGCTGGGTTGGGTGCCGGCGCTGGCGGAGACGGTCCTCTTCTTCCACCCGCTCGCGCGCCAGGCGGCCCGTGAGTACGCGCTCGCCCGGGAAGAGGCGTGCGACGCGGAGGCGCTGCGCCTCACCGGCGCGGAGCCCGCGGACTACGGCGAGCTGCTCATCGCCTTTGGCATCACCCGGCCCCCACGCAGCGCAGCGGCGCTCGGGGCGTCGGCCCACCTTCACGCGCTGCACAGGAGGCTCCGCATGCTGGAACATGTCGACGTCGTCCCCACGCAACCCCGCCGGTGGCTGAAGGGTGCGCTGTTCGCCCTCGGCGCCGTCGTCCTGATGCCCTTCCAGGTCGTCGCCAAGGCGCCCGCGGAGAGCACCGCTCCCGCCGCGAAGGACGCGACCCCCGCCCCCGTTCGGGTGGGCACCGTCCGGTACCTGCCCGAGGACGCCGCGCCGGCCTCCAGGCCGACCGTCGCTTCTCGCTCCACCACGACGCCTGCCCCCGATGCGAAGCCCACCGTGATGGAGCACAGCGCGAAGGCGCCCGGTACGCCCGCGGATGCACCGCCGTTGCCTCCGCTGCCCGCGCTGCCTCCTCCTACGCCGGGGGCGACGCGGTCCACGCAGCTCACCACGCACGTCCCTCCCACCGCGCCCGCGCCCATCCCGGCCAATGACAGGCTGGCTCCGGTGCCGCCCGCGCCGCCCGCGCCCCCGGTCGGTGGCAGGCCCACCCCGCCGGTGCCGCCCGCGCCTCCGGTCCGGAGCGCGGTGCCCCCGGTGGCGCCCATGGCCCCCATGCTCGCGGCCGCGCCGCGTCCTCCCGCACCGCCCGCGCCTCCGCCGGACATGGGCATCGAGGACGGCGACACCTTCGCGTACCTCTCCGACGGCCGCACGATGATGGCCGGCAGCACGGACGACCTGTACCTGGCGCGCACCTTCAAGCAGAAGGGCAAGGACCTGCTCTTCGTGCGCCGCGACAACAAGCCCATGCTGATCCGCGACGCGAAGACGCTGGAGCAGGTGCGCAACCTGATGGAGGACGACCGGAAGCTGGGCGATTCGCAGAGCGCGCTCGGTGAGAAGCAGGCGGCCCTGGGCGCGCAGCAGGCCGCGCTGGGCCAGAAGCAGGCGGAGCTTGGCTATCCCATGTCGCAGATCGCCGCGAAGCACGCCGCCATCGCCTCGAAGCGCGCGGAGATCGCCATGGAACGCGCCCGCCTCCACTCGCTCGCGGACGGCCCCGAGCGCGACCGCAAGGAAGCGGAGCTCGACAAGCGCGACGCGTCCTTCGACCAGGAGCTGGAGGGCCTGGACAAGCAGCAGGAGGAGCTCAGCCAGAAGATGGAGGCGCTCGGCGAGGAGCAGTCGAAGCTGGGTGAACAGCAGGGGAAGCTCGGCGAGCAGCAGGGGAAGCTGGGCGAGCAGCAGGCGGCGCGCAGCCGCGAGAGCATGAAGAAGGTGATGGCCGTCATCGACGAGGCCATCCGCAAGGGCCTGGCCGAGCCTCTGCCCTCCTGAGGACGGAGGGCGCGGCCCCTCGGTGACGGCGCACGCGGGGGTTCCCTATACCGGGACCCGGTGTGAAGCCTGTCTCGGAGGTCGCCATGTCCGCCGCCGTCCCGCAGCACACGTCACGCACCACCATCGACATCCTGGTGCGCCGGGTCCGTGAGGGCTCGAGCGCGTGGGCGAAGCTCCCTCTGCCGGAGCGCATCCGGCTCCTGGGGGACCTGCGCGACGCGTACGTCGCCATCGCGGAGCCGAGCGTGCGCGCGGCCTGCGAGGCGAAGGGCATCGACCCCGGCGGTCCACTCGCGGGTGAGGAGTGGCTCGCCGGGCCCATGGTGGTGGTGCGCAACCTGCGCCTGCTCTCGGACGCGCTGAAGGACATCCAGAAGCACGGCGCGCCCGTCATCCCCGCGAAGCACCTGCGCACGCTGGAGGACGGGCGGCTCGCCGCGCGGTTGTTCCCCCGGGACAGGCTGGAGGGGATGCTCTTGCCCGGCACCACGGGCGAGGTCTACTTCCAGCCTGGCGTCACCGCGGCCAACCTGCGTGAACACCAGGCGTCCTTCTACCGAAAGCCCCACAAGGGCCGGGTCTGCGCGGTGCTGGGCGGCGGCAACGTCAACTCCATCCCGCCCATGGACTGCCTCTACAAGCTCTTCGTCGAGGGCACCGCCTGCGTGCTCAAGATGAACCCCGTCAACGCGTACCTGGGCCCGTTCCTGGAGCAGGCCTTCGCCCCGCTCATCGCTCGCGACGCGCTGGCCATCATGTACGGCGGCGCGGAGGAGGGCGCGCAGCTGGTCCACCACGACGCGGTGGACGAACTGCACATCACCGGCAGCGACAAGACCCACGACGCGCTCGTGTGGGGCCCGCCCGGCCCGGAGTCCGACGAGCGCCGCCGGAAGAACGAACCGCTGCTCGCGAAGCACGTCTCCAGCGAGCTGGGCAACATCTCCCCCGTGGTGGTGGTGCCGGGGCCGTACTCGGACGGCGAGCTGCGCTTCCAGGCGGACGACATCGCCGGCATGGTCGCCAACAACGCGTCCTTCAACTGCAACGCGGCGAAGCTGCTGGTGCAGCCGAAGGATTGGCTCCAACGCGGCACGCTGATGGACCGCATCCAGGCGAGCCTGGGCCATGCGCCCGTGCGCCGCGCGTACTACCCGGGCGCGCAGGAGCGCTGGCACCAGTTCACGGACGCGCGCCCCAACCTGCGGCTGGTGGGCAACCCCGGCGAGGGCGACCTGGCCTACGCGTTGATTCCAGACGTGGATCCCTCGAAGACGGACGACCGCGTCTTCCGCAACGAGCCCTGGTGCACGGTGCTGTCTGAGACGGGCCTGCCGGGCTCCGACGAACCGGTGACCTTCCTGGAGGCCGCGGTGGCGTTCCTCAACGAGAAGGTGTGGGGCACGCTGAACGTGACGCTCATCGTCCACCCGAAGACGATGCGGGACCCGAGGGTGCGCGCGGCTGTGGAGAAGGCGGTGCGCGATTTGCGCTACGGCACGGTGGCCCTCAACACCTGGCCCGCGGCGGCGTATGCGCTGGGCAGCATGCCCTGGGGTGGCCATCCGTCCGCGTCGGCCCGGGACATCCAGAGCGGGCAGGGCTGGGTGCACAACACGTTCATGCTGGAGTCCATCGAGAAGGCGGTGTTGCGCGCCCCGCTCACGTCGCTGCCCTCGCCTCCGTGGGTGCCGGGTCACAAGGGCGTGGCGGCGCTGGGCCGCCGGTTGGTGGAATTCGAGCAGTCCCCGTCCTGGTGGAAGGTCCCTGGTGTCGCCCTGGCCGCGCTGCGCCGGTAGGGGCAGGCGGGGAGGCGGGGATTCTGGAGGCTCGTGGTAGTTAAGGGGGACCATGGCATCCAGGTACGCGCAAGAGGGTGGGCAGTCGCTCCAGCAGGGTCAGCCGGCGGAGGCGGTGAAGAGCTTCCAGAAGGGCCTCTCCATCGACCCGAAGGACGTGGACTGTCTGATGGGCCTGGTGCGCACCCACCTGAGCACCGGCGCCGCGAAGGAGGCGGAAGGCGCCGTGACGCGCCTGCTGCAGGTGCAGCCGGACAACACGGAGGCGCAGGCGCACCTGGCCATGCTCAAGGCGCAGGCCGGAGACCCCGTGGCGCTGGTGACGCTCAAGGCGCTGGCCGCCGCGCCCACCGCCGGCTACTTCGAGCGCTTCAACCTGGGCACGCTGCTGGCCGAGCGCGGCGACCTGGAGGGCGCGAAGGCCGCCTTCGAGGCCGCGCAGGTGGTGGCGCCCCACAGCGTCTACCCGCACTTCGAGCTGGGCCGCATCGCGGTGCAGCGCAGGGACACGGCGGCGGCGGTGACGCACTTCCAGCAGGCCTCGGCGCTGGCGCCCCAGGAGGCCCTGCCGCACCTGATGCTGTCGCGCGCGCATGCGGCGAACGGCGCCATCGGGGCGGCCATCGCGGCGGCCACGCGGGCGCTGGAGAACGCGCAGGGCCGCACGCGCGTGGCGGTGTTGCAGGATCTCTTCCGTCTCTACCTCCAGGCCAACAGCAAGGACTCGGCCCGCCGCACCATCCTGGAGCTGCGCGAGCTGGATCCGGCGCAGGTCCGCTACGTCCACCTGCACGGCCTGGCGAGCATGCTGGCCGGGGAGCTGGCGGAGGCGAAGGTCCTCTTCGCGGAGGCCCTCGAGCGCGCTCCGAATCAGTGGGACATCCGTCACTCGCTGGCGCAGGCGCACGAGGCGCTGGGTGAGCGCGCCGAGGCCCGCAAGCTCCTGGAGGAGACCGTGGCGGTGGTGCCCCACGAGCCCGGCCCGACCAACGACCTGGTTCGCCTGCTGATGGGAGACCAGGACCACGCGCGGGCCCGCGTGCTGCTGGAGCGGGTGCTGGAGGCGAACCCCCAGGACGCGCTCACGCACCTGAACCTGGCGCGCGCCACCCAACCGTTCGACCGAGCGGAAGCCACCCGGCACGCCAGGCAGGCGCAGTCGTTGGGCACGGCGGACGCCACCGTGAAGGACCAGGCGGCGCAGCTCCTCACGGAGCTGAGCGGCTGACGCACCCCGTCTTCCCCTGTCCCAGGCCCGTGCCTACCTTCAGGCGCGGTCCGAGAGCGGGCAGGGGGGACGTATGCGCAAGGCGGAGCAGGCATTGATCGAGCAGTTGGAAGCGCGCTTCCGGGAAGTGACGCGGCTGCTCTACACGACGTCCATCCCCGCGTCGGTGTTGGACGCGGAGCTGCTGCCGATGATGGCGGAGGACGTCACCTTCACCGACCCCTGGCAGAAGGGGGGCGGCAAGGAGACGTACCGCAAGGGCGCGGCGGGCTTCCACTGCATGTTCCACTTCGACTTCGACATCTTCCAGCTCAACGTCCAGTTGGAGCCGGATGGGAAGAGCGGGCGGGCCATCGTGGACGGGGTGATGAACCTCAAGCAGTTCGCGTGGCTCTACACGTACCCGCTGCGCACGCTGCTCGTGTACGACTTCACGCTCCAGCGCGGCGAGGACGGCGGTGAGGTGTTGCCGCTCATCCACGCGCACGAGGAGATGTGGAGCTTCGGCGACATGATCGCCAACGTGCCCGGAGTCGGCGCGCTCTACGACCGCTTCCGCAGCGCCTTCAGCGTGGGCTTCCTGGCGGCGTCCGCGGTGTGCGGGCGCCTCAGGCGGTCCACGTAGCGCACCAGTCTTTCTCAGCGGCCGAACAGCCCGCGCCGCTTCGTCGACTGCACCTGTCCGCCCAGGCGTGACAGGCGTTGGCCCAGGATGCGGCTCATCTCCAGCGCGACGGCGGGGTTGGCCATCATGACGCCGCGGAAGTCCTCGCGGCCCACGGCGGCCAGCTCGCACGGTGTGGCGGTGACGGCGGTGGCGTTGCGTGGTTCGCCCGTGAGCAGGGCCAGCTCTCCGAAGAAGCCCCCCTGCTTCACCGTGGCCACCGTCTGCCGTGAGCCGTCCTTCATCGCCACCTCGCCGGAGATGACCACGTAGAACGTCTCGCCCGCATCGCCCTGGCGGAACAGCTCCGTGCCCGCGGGCGTCTGGAGCAGCTCCGCGCCGCGCGCCACCGCCTCCAACTCGTCGTCATTCAGGGGCGCCAGGAAGTCCAGCTTGCGCAGCGTCTTCGCCAGCGTCGAAGCGAGGCCCTCGCCCAGCGGCGGCTCCGACGTGAGGAACTCCACCGCCGTCGCCACCTGCGTGCGGCGCGCCACGAGGATGACGTTGTGCCCGGCCTTCAGCTGCGTGTTGCCCTCCGGCAGCGCCGTGTGGCCCTGTGGATCCACCAGCGCGATGAAGATGCACTCGCGAGGGAAGCCCTCCATGCCGCGCACCTGCGCCACCGTCTGCCCTGCCACCCGGGCGCGGGCGGGAATGGCCAGCTCGAAGAGGAGCGCGTCGCCGCTGCTGAGCGGCAGCGACCCGGACACCTGCGGGAAGTCGATGGCGGTGGTCATCTTCGCCACCACCACGTCCGCCTCCGCCACCAGCTCCTTCACGCCCGCCAGCCGGTACGCGTCGCGGTAGTTCGTGTCCAGCATCCGCACCATCAGGCGCGCGCTGGACGTGGCGCGCACCAGCATGGCG
Organism: Corallococcus sp. AB030; assembly: GCF_003668965.1. NCBI lineage: Bacteria > Pseudomonadati > Myxococcota > Myxococcia > Myxococcales > Myxococcaceae > Corallococcus > Corallococcus sp. AB030. The sequence continues at coordinate 30,890 of NZ_RAWQ01000065.1, read as the reverse complement.
AAGGCCAGGTTCGCCGGGTCGTGCGCCAGCACCGCCGCCGCCACGTCCGCTGTCCCGATGCCCGCCGCCTCCAGCACGCGCGGATTCGTGGCGTCACCGCACACCGTCACCACGCCCACCTCCTCGAAGAGGCGCGAGCAGATGCCCGCGTCGCGTTCGATGACCGTCACCGAGTGCTGCTCCGACACGAGCCGCGCCGCCAGCGCGCCGCCCACCCGTCCTCCCCCCGCGATGACGATCTTCATGACGCCTTGTGCTCCTTGCCTTCCGAATTCGCGTGCCCGCCGTGCAGCACCTTCTCCAGGCCCAACATCCGCGCGTCCAACTGCGCCAGCATCTCCTCCGCCGTCGCCTCCGGAATCAGCCCGTTGCGCCGCGCGCCCTGCAACGCCGTGCGCTCCGCGTCGATGAGCCGCCGCCGCGTGCTCAAGAGGTCCTTCGCCCCTTCGGCCAGGTGCTGCTCGCTGATGCGCCGCAGCTCCCGCTCCGCCCGGGCGATGTTCACCTGGTACTCGCTGCGCAGGTGCTCATAGGCCGCGCGCGGCAACAGGCCCTGCGAATGCAACGCCTCCAGCTCCACGTGCGCCGCGCGGCTGGCGATGAGCTTCCCGCGCTGCTCCGCCATCTCCAGCGCCACCGCGTCCTGCTGGAACAGCCCCAACGCCTTGAGCGCGCCCGTGAGCATCAACCCCTGGCCCACCATGGACACCAGCGTGACGCCGAACGCGATGGAGACAATCTGCTCGCGCGCGGGCGTATTCTCCGGAAGACCCAACGCCAGACCGATGGACAGCGCGCCCTTGATGTTGCCCACCAGGAACACGTGCTGCCAGCGCAGCGGGATGGTCTCCGCGGGCTTGAACAGACGCAGCAGCAGGAAGGGCAGGTAGATGGCCACCGCGCGCCCCAGCACCACCGCCACCACCGCGATGCCCACGCCCGGCAGGTGTCCCTGGAGCGCCTCCGGCCGCGTGTCCAGACCGACAGAGAGGAAGAGGAACGTGTTGACGCCGAATGTGGCGTACTCCCAGAAGGAGTGGATGGCCACCTGGCTTTGCGGCGGCACCTCCCGCCGCAGCGTCACGCCCACCGCGAGCCCCGCCACCACCGCGGAGATGGCGCCCGACAGGTGCACCTCTTCCGCCATCACGTAGGACGCCAGCGCCACCGCCGTCGTCACCATGATCTCCGCGAGCGGATCCTCCGCGCGCCGGATGATGAAGCCGCCCAGGAGGCCCAGCGCCAGGCCCACCACCGCGCCGCCCACCGACGCGAGCAGCACATGGCCGCCCAGCGACCCCAGCGAGGGCGCCATACCGCCCGCCACCACCGCCGCGATGGCCGTGTACGCCACCAGCGCGGTGCCGTCGTTGAAGAGGCTCTCACCCTGGATGATGCCCGCCAGCCGCCCGGGCACTGGCGCACGACGGAAGGCGTAGAGGATGGACACCGTGTCCGTCACCGCGAGGATGGAGCCCAGCAGCAGCGCGGGCCCCCACGCCAGGTCCAGCATCCAGTGCAGCGCGGCGCCGGTGGCGCCAATGGCGAGCACCATCCCCAGCGTGGACAGCAGGCCAATGGGGACCGCGTTCGCGCGGATGCCATTGAGGTCCGCCATGATGCCGCCCTCGAAGAGCAGCAGCGGAAGGCATATGAGGAAGACCACCTGCGGGTTGAGCGGGGGCACGCCCGGCAGCAGGTGTGCGACGGAGATGAGCAGGCCACCAAGCACCAGCGCGACGTTGTACGGCACGCTGGCCCGCTTGGCGGCGATGGCAAGCGCGATGGCTGCCACCATTAGGCCTATTAAAATAGGTACTTCCAGCAGCACGGCGACTCCACTGGGGCCAGGAAGGGGCGCGAAGCTTTCCAGATTCGCGTGGACCGTGCACGGGCACCGTCCGCTTTTCGTCTCCGGGCCCCGAGGCCCCGCCCGCCTGCCTCCCGCCGGAAGTGCGCCCTGGCGGCGAGACGTCCGCGTGGTACAGCAAGCACCCAGATGAAATCCGGCTCGCTGGACACCCTGGTCCTCTCCGTCACGGCCCTGCGCAAGACCTACGGTGCCCACACGGCCGTGGACGGCATCTCCTTCCACGTGCGCCGCCGCGAAATCGTGGGGCTCCTGGGACCCAACGGCGCGGGCAAGAGCACCACCATCAACATGCTCCTGGGCGTGCTTCAGCCCACCTCCGGCACCATCGCCATCGAAGGCACCGACCTGGAGACCCAGCGGGTGAAGGCCCTGTCCCGCACCAACTTCGCCGCCGTCTACTCGCCCCTGCCCGGCAACCTCACCGTGGCCCAGAACCTGCGCGTCTTCGGCCTCATCTACGGCGTGAAGGGGCTGTCCGCCCGCATCGAGACGCTGCTGGAGGAGTACGACCTGAAGCGCTTCCGAGACACCAAGTGCGGCGTGCTTTCCTCCGGCGAGCAGACCCGTGTGTCATTGGCCAAGGCCATGCTCAACGAGCCCCGGCTGCTGCTGCTGGACGAACCCACCGCGTCGCTGGATCCGGCCACGGCGCTGGACATCCGCACCCGCATCCGTGACTTCGCCGCGAAGGGCAACAGCGGCGTGCTGTGGACGTCCCACAACATGTACGAGGTGGAGTCCGTCTGCGACCGCGTCCTCTTCCTGGCGCGCGGACGGGTGCTGCTGGAGGGCGACCCGAAGACGCTGCCCCGCGAGCACGGCAAGGCGTCACTGGAGGAGCTGTTCATCGCCGTGGCCAACGAGCCGCTGGCGCTGGAGAGGAACGAAGCGCCATGAACCTGAACCACGTCGCGGGCATCGCGCTGCGCCAGTTCTATCTCTACAGGGGCAACTTCGCGCGAGTGGTGCCGCTGTTCGCCTGGGTGGCCGTGGACATGGTGCTGTGGGGCTTCATGACCCGGTACCTCAACCAGGTCACGTCCTCCGGCTACGACTTCGTGCCGGCGCTGCTGGGCGCGGTGCTGCTCTGGGACTTCTTCGCGCGCGTGATGCAGGGGTTGACGACGGGCTTCTTCGAGGACGTCTGGTCGCGCAACTTCCTCAACGTCTTCGCCACGCCGCTCACGCTGACGGAGTACGTGAGCGGCCTGGTGCTGACGAGCATCGTGACCAGCGCCATTGGCCTCGTCGTCATGCTGCTGTTGTCCACCACGGTGTTCGGCCTGTCCTTCGCCGCCTACGGGGCAATGTTCATCCCCTTCGTGATGGTGCTGTTCCTCTTCGGCATCGCGCTGGGCATCCTCAGCAGCGCGATGGTCTTGAGGTTGGGCCCCGCGTCCGAGTGGTTCGTCTGGCCCATCCCCAGTCTGCTGTCCCCGTTCGTGGGCGTCTTCTACCCGCTGTCCACGCTGCCGGAGTGGATGCAGTGGGTGGCGAAGCTGCTGCCCCCGTCCTACGTCTTCGAGGGCGTTCGCACGCTGGTGGCCGGCGGTGAGTTCTCCGGCGCCACGCTCGGCTGGGGCTTCGCGCTGGCGCTCCTGGACATCGTGCTGGCGGGCTGGGTGTTCCAGCGGGTCTACCGCTACGCGGTGCGCACGGGCCTGCTGGCCCGCTACAGCGCGGAGAGCGTGAGCTAACGCCGGACGCGCAGGAGCAGGCGTCGGGAGCGCATGGCGTCAATCTAGCGTTGGTGAACGCGGCCTACCGACCTGGAAGGGGGGCAGCCGAGCGCATTCGGGACTGGAAGACGGTGCGGGGTGGCGTTGTCGCGGCCCCTGTCGTGGGCACCTTGCTCGGGCGGGTTCAACGACACCAATGCCCAGCGGGAGGCAGTTCCATGGCGCGCATCGCATTCATCGTGGCGAACGACTTCGAGGACTCCGAGTTCCAGGTGCCCTTCGACACGCTCAAGCAGGCGGGCCACGAGCCCGTCGTCATCGGCGTGGAGGCCGGCAAGACGCTCAAGGGGAAGAAGGGCGCGGAAATCCGCACGGAGAAGGCGGTGAAGGAGGTGAAGGCCGCGGACTTCGCCGCGCTGGTGATTCCCGGCGGCTACTCGCCGGACCACCTGCGCATGGACATCGCCATGGTCGGCTTCGTGCGCGACTTCTTCAAGGCGGACAAGACCATCGCCGCCGTGTGCCACGCGCCGTGGATGCTGGTGGAGGCGGACATCGCGGACGAGCGCACCGTCACCTCGTTCCCCTCCATCAAGACGGACCTCATCAACGCCGGCGCGCGCTGGGTGGACCGCCAGGTGGTGGAGGACGGCAACCTCATCACGTCCCGCAAGCCGGATGACCTGGAGGCCTTCTGCGCCGCCGTGCTGCGTCAGCTGAAGGACGGCATCGCCCCACGTCTGGAGTCGCCCCTGGCCCCGCAAGCCACCGCGGACCGCGCACCCCCAGTGCACTGAGCGGCCAACAGGGCGAAACATGGTCCAACAGGACCCAGCCCCCCAGGGTGCTTCACGCGCTCTGGGGGGTTCTACGTGCCGCGCGGAGCATCGGATTTTCCCCCCGGGGAGAGGCCTGCCTGCCCCTGCTTCAGAGGGAAAATGTTGAGGGGACAACCCCGCATCCCCTCGACGCATTGCGCTGTCGGACGCATGCGCCGGGTTTTTGCTGCGCTGGCATTGTTCCGTTGTCTTTGGTTCTTCGATACAAGACACTCAGACGTTTGTACGGGGTTCCACCAACCCCAGGGGAGTCATAAAATCCCTGAATTTTACAGCTGGGTTGCCATTATGCAGCGTAGTTGCTTATTGTTTCGCCAGCCCCGCCCCCTTGACGGACCGCGCCAACACTGACGGTCACTGTGACTCCCGAATGAATCCGGCTCCCCGAAACGTGGTGTCCCAGCCCCGTCAGGTCGTCCGGGCGGTGTTGAACGAAGCGCTGGAGAGCAAGCTGGGCGGTGAGGTGGTGGTGAAGTCCACCACGGTCTCCGGGCGCATCTTCGTGGTGGAGCGCAAGGTGGCGTGGACGGTGCTCACGGGCCCGGGCTCGCGCAGCTTCTCCACGGCGCTCATCGACGCGAAGCTGGTGAGCCGCGAGGACGTCGAGCAGGTGATGGCGGAGTGCCGCAAGAGTGGCGGCAACTTCTGCGAGACGCTGGTGGCGTGGGGCCTGGTGCCGCGCGACACGCTGCGCGACGTGCTGTGCCGCCACCTGGCGGTGCAGTTGGAGACGCTCTGCGGACTGACGGAGGCGCAGGCCCTCTTCGTGCCGCAGCCGCGCTCCTACTCCAGCCAGCTGACGTTCGACCTGGCGGAGCTCACGGCCGAAACCACGCAGACGCAGCCTGCCGTTCCGCAGTCGCAGTCCCCAGCCGGTCCCCCCGTCCTACTGGAAGGTGAAGTCATGGCGAACGTGAAGCAGGCGCTGGAAGAGGCGATGAAGATTGAAGGGGCGTTCGCGGTCTGTCTCGCGGATGCCAACAGCGGGATGACATTGGGAAGTGTCGGATCCGCGGGGTTCAACGTCGAGGCGGCGGCGGCGGGCAACACGGAGGTGATGCGCGCCAAGCTGAAGACGATGAAGGCCCTGGGCATCAAGGACCGCATCGAGGACATGCTCATCACCCTGGGCGAGCAGTACCACATCATCCGTCCGCTCGCGGCCCGCGAAGGCCTGTTCCTCTACATCGCGCTGCACCGCGCGAACGCGAACCTGGCGATGGCGCGCTTCCGCATGGCGGAAGTGGAGAAGAACATCCAGCTCTGAGGTTTCAGCTTGATGACGCCCCCACGCCGCCCGTTTCCCTCCTGGAGGGAAGCGGGCGGAGGCGTTTGGTGGGGTCAGTGCTCTCCCGCGCGCTTCTCACCGGCTTCCACGCGCAGGGACAGGCGGTTGCCGCGCGGAGGCAGCGGGCAGGTGGCGAAGCGAGAGAAGGCGCACGGCGGATTGTAGGCGCGGTTGAAGTCCAGCACGACGCGCCCGTCCTTGTCCGGCAGCGGCGCTTCGAGGAAGCGGCCGGCGCCGTAGGTCGTGTCGCGGTTCGTCTCGTCGCCGAAGACGATGAACAGCTCGTCCGAGCCCTCTTCCCCCACGGGCGTCAGGCGGTACTCCTTGCCCGCCACCTTGAAGACGAGCGTGCCGGCGGACTTCATCTCCTCCGCGTACCCCAGCACCGTGGGCACGCTGAGCATGCGCGGCTTGTCGTCCGGCACCAGCCGCGCCTCCACCTTCCAGTCCGAGCTGGCCGGATACAGCGGGATGCCGTGGAACTGCTTGCGCGTCGCCGCCTCTGAATCCTTCACCCGCACGCCCAGCCGGTCCTTCCGGCGGATGATCTGGAAGTTCACGGTGCCCAGCCGCACCACGTCCGGCGCTTCCTTCTCGTCTGTCTTCAGCGCGCCGCCGGTGAAGGGTTTGCCCTCCAGCGTGAAGGCCACACCCGGCGCGGGCTGGAAGCTCACGGTGTCACCCTTGCGCACGAAGGTCCCCGCCCTGGCCGGCGCCGACGAGGGCAGTGGCACCGCGCTGTCGGGAGCGGAGCCGGCCGTCTGTTCGCCCTCCTTCAACCAGGTGAGCCCCACCAGCGTCAGCCATCCGTCTGGCGATTGCAGGCGTTGCAGCCGTTCGGCGTGCCACGCCTGGGTGGCGGCGGCGACGTCCTCCGCGGGGGCCTTCTTCTCCGCCTGCGCGGCGGGTTTCGGGAGCGGCTTCGTCGCGGGCGGCGAGGCCTGTAATGCCAGGGACAGGACCAGGGCGAGGGTGCTCATGCGGATGGGCCTCGAAGGACGGGAGGGGCAGGGGCGCTGGGGCCAATGTCTAACAGGTGCCCGTCCCGGTTGCGCGCGGTCCTCCCACCGTGCAAAGGCTTGAGAAACCTTCCATGAACCTGGACCTCCATCCCGCGTCTCCGGCCAGTGCCCTGCGCAAGCTCGCGCTGGGGACGTGGCGCGCGCCCCGCGACCCCACCGCCTACGCGGCGCTGGAGGTCCGCATGGAGCCGGCGCTCGCGTTCATGGCCACGCACCGCACGCTCACCGGCCGCCGCCTGACGGTGACGCACCTGGTGGCGAAGGCCGCGGCGGACGCGCTGCGCCGCTACCCGGAGGCCAACGTCGTGCTGCGCGGCCAGCGCCCGTGGCTGCGCGAGGACGTGGGCGTCTGCGTGCTGGTGGTGCAGCCAGCGAGCGGCGCGTCGCGCGTGGACCTGACCACCGCCACCGTGCACCGCGCGGACCAGAAGTCGCTGGAGGCGCTGGCGGACGCCATGGAGTCGCGGGTGTCGCGGGTCCGCGCGCGTGAGGACGTGGAGATTGAGCGGGGCAAGCGCCGCTCGTCGCTGTTGCCCGGCTGGCTGATGGGCCCCGCGCTGCGGCTGTTGTCCTTCGTCTGGTACGGCCTGAACGTGAACCTGCGCCGCGTGGGCATGCCGTTCGACCCGTTCGGCTCCGTGGCGGTGACGAACCTGGGCTCGCTGGGGCTGGAGCGGGGCTTCGTCGCGATGGTGCCCTACACCCGCGTGCCGCTCCTGCTGGCGCCCGGGCTGGTGCGGGACGTGCCCGTGGTGCAGGACGGAGCGCTGGTGCCCGGCAAGGCCATGACGCTCACCTGCACCTGGGACGCGCGCCTCATCGACGTGGACCTGGCCGCGCGGGTGCTTCGGCACATCGGCGGAGCGCTGGAGGATCCCCGGGGGTGGGATGCACCGGGGACCGAAGCGCGGTAGAACAGGGGCGTCATCCGGAGGTCGGCACCATGTCCGTGGATCCCTTTCGTCGCGTCGGTTCGTCCCGTCCCGTGGGACGGGTGCTGAGCGGCCAGGACCGCTTCGAGAAGGAAGCCCTGGAAGGTCCTCCCGAGGGCCACCTCGCCATGGACCGCCGCCAGCGCATGGCCGGCGGCCCGCTGCCGGTGAACGGCGAGAGCCCCTTCGCCGCGAAGATGCGCAAGCTGGCCGCGTCGAACCCGGACGGCAAGGAAGACTGACGCGGTCCTTCCTCGCCGGGCCGCTCAGACCTGCCCGGCGCCGCCGTCCACGAAGAGCTCCGCGCCGTTGACGAAGCTGCTGTCGTCCGACGCGAGGAACAGCGCCGCCTTCGCCACCTCGTCCGGCTGCCCCATGCGTCCCAGCGGGATGAGGCTGGTGAGGTACTCCTTGATCTGCTTCGCCCCCGCCGCGTCGGCCGCCAGCCCGTTGAGTCCCGGCGTGTCGATGGGGCCCGGGCTGAGCGTGTTCACCCGGATGCGCCGCCCCTTCAGGTCCGTTGCCCAGGTGCGCGCGAACGAGCGGATCGCCGCCTTCGTCGCCGCGTAGACGCTGAACGCCGCCGAGCCGTCCGAGCCCGCGGTGGAGCCCGTCAGGATGACGGAGCCGCCGTCCTTCAACAGGGGCAGCGCCTTCTGCACCGAGAACAGCGTGCCCTTCACGTTGACGTTGAACGTCTGGTCGAAGTGCGCCTCCGTGATGGAGCCCAGCGCCGCGAACTCGCCGCCGCCCGCGTTGGCGAACACCACGTCCAGGTGCCCCGACTCCTCCTTCACCCGCGCGTAGAGCCGGTCCAGGTCCGCCATCACGGACACGTCCCCGCGAACTCCCACCGCGCCGTGGCCAATCTCCTGCACCGCCCGGTCCACCTCCGCCTGCCGGCGGCCGGTGAGGAACACCTTCGCTCCCTCCTGCGCGAAGCGCTTCGCGGACGCGAAGCCGATGCCCGTGGTTCCACCCGTGACGACTGCCACCTTCCCGTCGAGCCTGCCCATCGTCCCACTCCTTGGTTATGGACTTCGTGGTCCATATCTAAGAATGGTGGACCGAACGGTCAATAACTTTTATTTTCCGGGCATGGCTCGGCCTCGGACATTCGATGAAGCGCAGGTGCTGCGGGCGGTGCGCGACCAGTTCTGGAACAAGGGCTACGCGGCGACGTCCATGGACGACCTGATGCGGGCCACGGGGCTGGGGAAGGGCAGCCTCTACGGAGCCTTCGGCGACAAGCATCAGCTCTTCCTGAAGGTGTTCGACACGTACTGCGTGAGCTCCGTGGAGTCGGTGAAGAAGACGCTGGAGGGGCCGGACGCAGGAGCGCTGGAGCGGCTGCGCCAGTACATGCTGGGCGTTGCCACCGCGTCCGCGGCGCCCGCGAACCGGCGAGGGTGTCTGCTGGCGCGAGGCACGTCGGAGCTGGCGGCGCAGGACGCGCACGTGGCGGACCGGGCACTGGAGACCTTCCGGGGGCTGGAGGCCGCGTTCGTTCGCTGCCTGGAGCAGGCCCGGGCACATGGGGACCTTGCCGCCCACGCTGACTCACAGAGGTTGGGTGCCATGCTGCTCGCGGTCTTCCGGGGGCTGGAGGCCGTGGGCAAGGCGGGCATGGACGAGGCCAGCCTGCGCGGCATGGTGGAGACGGCGTTCGAACATCTGCCCGCCCCGGTGAAGCGCCGTCGCTAGAGCCGTCCCCTCTTCCGGTGACCCCCGCGTTCAGGCTAGGCACAGAGGCCTGAACGCGGGTGCATGCGGTCACTCACCGGGATTGGGGGCATTGATGCGGAAGGCACATGCGGTGGCGGCGTCGATGGTGGCGCTGATGCTGGGGCAGACGGGCTGCTATCGGACGAGCATCGTCACGAACCTGCGGCCGGAGCCCAAGGTCCACCAGGACCGGCAGTGGTTCACGGCGGTGGGCCTGTTGCCCGTGTCGAGTCCCCCTGGCAGCGAGTGCAAGAACGGCATCGCGTGGGCGCAGAGCCGCGCGACCCCCAGCGACTTCCTCATCCAGGCGGGCCTGGCGGTGGCGGGCGCGTTCATCGGGTCGGCGGTGTGCGCTGGCGGCAACCGCACTGACGAGGAACAGGGCAACTGCGCCGCGATTGGTCTGCTGGTGCCCACGCTCCTGGTGGGCTCGCGCACCGTGGCCTACGCCTGCGCGTCGGAGTCCCAGAACGTCAATCCGCGGCAGGACCTGGGCACGGGCCCGGAGACGCCGGCCCGCGTGCCGGACTCCGTGAACGCACCGGAGGAGGGTGAGGTCCCGGTGCTCGACGCCCCGACTCCGCCGCCGCTGCCGCCGCCCGGCTCCGTGCCGGATTCGAGCCCCGGACTCTGAAATACATCCGGACGCGGCGCGCGAAGGTGTCCGCGCCGCGCCCGGAGGTGTCTGTCTATTCGCCGCGCCGCTTGGAGCGCGTCCGGGCCCAGCCCTCGTTGGACTGGTTGCGCTGCACCCGCTTGTGCTCGCGCTGCGCGGTGGCGTCCGTCTGGCGGTGCTGGAAGGCCTGCTCGCGCAGGAGCTTCGCGAAGTTCGCGCGCCGCTCCTCGGGGATCGTGCCGTTCTCCACCGCCGCCCTCACCGCGCAGCCCGGTTCACCCTGGTGGCCGCAGTCGCTGAAGCGGCAGCCGGTGGCCAGCGCGAGGAGGTCCGCGAAGGCGTTGGCCAGGCCCTCCTCGTCGTCGCCCCACAGGCCCAGCTCGCGCATGCCGGGCCCGTCGATGATGAGGCCGCCGTGCTCCAGCACGAACAGCTCCCGGTGCGTGGTGGTGTGCCGGCCCTTGTCGTCCTCCGGCCGCACGGGCTGGGTGACGAGTCGCGCGGCGTCCAGCAGCCGGTTGGCGAGCGTGGACTTGCCCACGCCGGACGAGCCCAGCAGCACGCCAGTCCTGCTGGGAGGAAGCCGTGCGCGCACGTCCTCCACGCCCATGCCCGTTCGCGCGCTCACCGCGAGCACGTCCACGCCGGGGGCCAGGGCCTGCACCTCCAGGACGCGCCCGGCCGCGTCGTCCGCGAGGTCCGCCTTGCTGAGGAGCACGACGGGCGTGGCGCCGCTGTTCCAGGCCACCGTGAGGGACCGTTCGATGCGGCGGGGGTTGAAGTTGCCGTCCAACCCCACGACGAGGAACACCACGTCCACGTTGGCGGCGATGAGCTGGCCGTCGTGTTCGCTGCCCGCCTCGCGCCGCTTCAGGAGGCTGCGGCGGGGCAGCACGGAGTGCATCAGCGCCTCTCCGTCACCGGACGCGGGCGGTTGCAGGAGGACCCAGTCGCCCACGGTGGGCAGGGCCTCCGGGCCCTGGGCCTGATGGAGGAGGCGTCCGGAGGCGCGCGCGAGGAAGGCCGCGCCGGCGGTCTGCACGGTGAGCAGTCCCCGCTGCTGGCGCACGACGCGCCCGGGGACGAGGGACGAGGAGGAAGACGACTGCGAGACGGTGTTGGACAGCGCGAGGTCGAGGTCGGGACCCCAGCCGAGGGTTTCAAGTGACACTTGGGGAACTCCGGGCAGAGCGATGCCTGGGGCGCGGGGAGAGGACTCCGGGGCGCCGGGCGTGAAGGAAGCGGGGCTCGCGCTGCGACGGACGACGGTGATGCGACCGGCTCAGCGGATGGGCGCCCGCGTGGCGGACAGGGCCGCGACGACGACAAGGGGCGGAGTCATCAGGACGGGTCTCCTCAAGGTGCGTGGAACCACCGGCGGTCATCGCCGTTCCGTGCGGGACCCTAACAATTCCTGTCGGCCGCTGGCCACCCCCGTGCGTTTTCCCCCTTGAACCTCACGCGACGTGAGGTTGTACCCATGACATCCAGTCACGCGAAGACCGTGGCTGGAAAGGGGTGAGGCATGCAGCACACGGAGCTGAAGGTCGGGGAGCTGGCCCGGCGCACGGGGCTGTCCATCCGCGCGCTGCACCACTACGACGAGATTGGGTTGCTCAAGCCCTCGGCGCACACGGCGTCGGGGCATCGGCTCTACACGGCGGAGGACATTGCCCGCCTGAGTCACATCCTGTCGCTCAAGCAGCTCGGGTTCTCGCTGGAGGAGATTGCCGAGACGCTGGGCCGGGCGGACTTCTCCGCCCTGCGCGTGGTGGAGCTGCGGCTCCAGCGGGCCCGGGAGCAGCTGGCGGAACAGCGTCAGCTCTGCGACCGCCTGGATTCCCTCGCACGGCAGCTGCGCGCGGCGGAGCCGGTCTCCGCCGACGACTTCCTACAGACCATCGAGGCCATGACCATGTTCGAGAAGTACTACACCCCGGAGCAGTTGAAGGAGCTGGAGGCCCGTCGCCAGGCGATGGGTGACGACGCCATCAAGCAGGTGGAGGCCGAGTGGCCCCGCCTCATCGCGAGCATGCGCGAACAGATGGAGCAGGGCGCCGACCCCGCGTCCGAGCCGGTGCGGGCCCTGGCCACGCGCTGGCGCGAGCTCGTCCGCGCCTTCACGGGCGGCAACCCCGGCATGGAGAAGTCGCTCCAGACGATGCACCAGCAGGAGCCGCGGATGGCCCAGCGTCAGGGCCGCGACCCGAAGCTCATGGAGTACGTGGGCCGGGCCATGGCCTGTCTGGACGCGCCGAAGTAAAGCCAGACACGGCGACGGCCGCCAGCGAAGGGCTGGCGGCCGTGGCTGTCATGCAAATGCAGCTCGCTGAAGGCTACTGGCCGCCAATGGTGCCATTGGAGCCACCGGTGCCGGTGCCGCCCACGCCGCCCATGGTGCCGCCGGAGCCGCTGGTGCCGGTGCCTCCGACGCCGCCCGTGCCAGTCGTGCCGCTGGTGCCGCCCGTACCGGTGCCGCCCGGGTTGATGACGGTCGAGCCGTTGGACTCGTTGCCGGGCTCGGTGGCGCCGGTGGTGCCGGTGCCCGTGCCGCCAATGGTGCCGGTGCTGCCGGAGCCACCAATGGTGCCGTTGCTACCGGAGCTGCCGACGCCGGTGGTGCTGGTGCCCGCGCCGCCGTAGGTGCCGGTGCTCGTCGAGGGCGGCGTGTACGTGCCGGTGGACGGCGAGGTGCTCCCGGTGCCGTAGGTGTCCGTGCTGGAGCCGGTGGTGCCCGTGCCCGTGCCGATGCCACTGGTCCCGGTGCCGCCGGTACCGGAAGTGCTACCGCCCGTGGTGCCGGTGCCGGTGGTGCCCGGAGTCGGGTTCACGCCGGTGCCAGAGCCACCCGTGCCGGTGGCGGTGTTGCCCGTCTGCACGCCCGTGGAGTTGTTGGTGCCGGGCGTGACCGTGCCCGACGAGCCAGCGGTGCCTGTCTGCCCGCTGTTGATCATCTCTGGCGAAGCGCCCGAGGAGCCGGGGGTCGTCCCGGGGCTCGAACCGTCGCCTACCTGCTGGGCGAGCGCGCTGGTGGAGAGCAAGAAGCTGAAGGCCAGTGCCGCGGTGCCAATGGAGCGTCGCATGTCAGGAATCCTTTCCCCTCGCTTGAGGCGTAAAGGTGTGTGCTTCACCGGACAGGGCAACCCGTCAGGACCAGCCGGCACAAGGCAGGCCGCCAGCTCGCAGGTCATTCATGGGACGAAGCACGCGGGACAGGGCTTGCACGCACGCGCTCCCTGCGCGCTCAGGGCGGTGGGCAGGGGTGTCGTGCGAGGGGCGCGATATCCAGGACGACAGGCCAGGCACGCGCCTCCGCCTCTTCTTCCGGTGTCAGCGAGCCGGCCATGCGCATGCGGCGCAGCCGTCCATCCCTGCGCGGCTGAAGGCGGTCGATGAAACATTCGGGGTGCTTCCGCCACCGTGGATCATCATTCATGGTCACGAGCAGCGCCGCCTCCGCCAGCGTGAGGTCCGAAGCCTCCTTTCCCAGGTAGTGCCGGGCCGCTTCGGGCAGGTCGCGGAGGCCATGTCCCAGCGGCATCCGCCGCGCTTCGAAGGCCAGCAGCTCCTCCGCCGTCCAGTGACGCGTGAGCCAGATGCCCAGCGTCAATCGCTCATGCAACAGCAGGCGAGCCGACCCCTCCGGGTGCCAACGCCGGGCGACCGTGTCCGCGAGCGTCCATCCCGGAGGCACATCCATCCGAGAAGGTTTGGACACGATGGTGCGTGTCACGGTCCACGCGACGGTCCAGGGCCGCACGGGCTTCACCGTCATCGAGCCCCCGGGCTCGTACAGGCTCCAGTACACCCGGGCGAGGTTCGCCGGCAGCCGGTCGGTGGCGCTTGGCGGAGTGGGAAGCGAGGGAAGCCTTCGCAGCAGCACCTGGTACATGCCCTCCATCGCGGCCAGGAGCCCCACGAACATGAGGCCCAACGCGCACAGTCCGAGGCCCACGAGCCGCATCCGCCGACGGAAACGCCATGAGAAAGGCATGCCCTCCACGGATTGCAGGGCGTGGGCCACGTCCGGGGTGTCCAGCAGGCGGGCATTCGTGTCGCGGTGAGCAGTCTCCGCCCCGTTTCTGTGCTGTCCTCTGGTCCCGGGAGGAGCGTGCGTGAGCGGACGGGAAGGGCATCTGGCGGCGGGCCGCAAGAGCGCGCGCCTCGCGCGGAGCGTGGGCGCCCGTGCATGGCCGCTCACGCTCGTCATCGCCGCGGGCCTGGGCCTGCTGCTCTACGTCTCCACCACCAGCCTTCCGTACCTCATCGCCTCACCCGCCGGAGACGCGCACCTGGGCGCGCTCAATGACTGTCTGGCGCGGCAGCTCGAAGGGGTCACGCGGCTGGGCTGGGCCGTGGCGCCAGATGCGTCGCGCGCGGCGGTGTTCGGGCCCCGCGTCGTCGCGGTCTGCGGCGAGGATGGTTCACACTCCCGGCTGGAGATCCCCGGCACCACCGCGCTCGCCTTCGACGGCGCACGCCGTCTGTGGGCCGCCGCCGGAGGTCACCTGCTGCGGGAGCGGGACGGCGCGCTGCTGCCGGTGGGCGACATCACTCCACCGGAATGGCTGATCGGCCACGCGGGCGGAGTCCTCGCGCTGGATGCCACCGGGCAGCTCGTCTCCGTGGCGCCGGACGGCAAGGTGCTGGGCCAGGCGCAGGTGCCGGGTCCAGGAGGCCGTCTGTCCATCGGTCCTGGCGGCGTGCTCGCGGCGGTGGAGTGGGGCGGCGGCGTCATCGTCTACGACGCGCGCACCCTGGAACTGGTGCGGGCGGAAGCCCCGTGCGCCGTGGAGTTCCTGTGGTGGCTCGACACCGCGGATCAGGTCCTGCTCGCCTGTGGCGCCACTGCTTCCCCGGACGCATCGGGGCCGGGCTCGCTGCGCTTCGATGTCCGCACGGGAGCACGCGAAGTGATGCCCGCACGCACTCGCGCGCCTGCCCGGAGGCTCTCGGGGCGGGCGTTGTATGTGCAGGGGTGCGATGGCTTCCCGTGCACCGCCTCGCCTCCCTGAAACTGTTATGGGGAGGTTTCTCCTCGGGCCCGCGACTGCGACCCGGGGCTTTCGGGGTTGGTGGGGCTCAGGCCCAGGCACGGCGTTCAGTGCCTGACAGCTGGGGCCATTCCGCCCCAGCTTTACATTCGACAAACCCGCGAACTCATTGGACGTTCCTGGGATCGCGGGCCGGTTTCGCAGTACCGGTCGCAACGCTTCCGCCGATCAGGGGTTTCATTCGTGGACGACACCAAGGCTTCCAGCTCCTCCGCTCCCCGCAAGCGCGCCAACGGCCGAAAGACAGCCGCCACCGCCGCAAGCCAGGACGCTGGCCCTCCAGGCGCCCGCTCGCAGGGCAACGTCGCGGCCAACCGGCTGAGCAACGTGGAGGCGACGCGTGCCGAGCCCGCGACCGCCCGCCGTGCTCCCTCGCGAAGCCGCAACGGCAACAGCCGCCCGGCCGCTGATGACGGCCTGCGCCCCGGTGGCCCTCCTCCGCTCCAGCAGTTGCTGGCGGCGCTCCGGGCCGTGCAGGGCGGTGACTTCTCCGTGCGGCTGCCGTCGGGCGCGCAGGACGTGGTCATGGATGAGATTGCCCGCGCGTTCAACGCGGTGGTGACGCTCAACTCCACGCTCACCCACGAGATCGTCCGCGTGGAGCGCGTCGTCGGCCGCGAAGGCCGCATGGGCGAGCGCGTGAACCTGGGCGACGTGCGCGGCGACTGGGCCACCAGCGTCCAGTCCATCAACGCCCTCATCGGCGACCTGGTGCAGCCCACCACGGAAGTCGCCCGCGTGCTGGTGGCGGTGGCCGAAGGCGACCTCACCCAGAAGATGGCGCTGGAGATCGACGGCCAGCCCGTGAAGGGCGAGTTCCTCCGCATCGGCACCACCGTGAACGCGATGGTGGATCAGCTCAACAGCTTCGCCGCCGAAGTGACGCGCGTCGCGAAGGAAGTCGGCACGGAAGGAAAGCTGGGCGGCCAGGCCGACGTGAAGGGCGTGTCCGGCGTGTGGAAGGACCTCACGGACAACGTGAACGTCCTCGCCGGCAACCTCACCGCGCAGGTGCGAAACATCGCGGAAGTGACGACTGCGGTGGCCCGCGGCGACCTGTCCCGCAAGATCACCGTGGACGTGAAGGGCGAGGTGTTGGAGCTCAAGAGCACCATCAACACGATGGTGGACCAGCTCAACAGCTTCGCCTCCGAAGTGACGCGCGTCGCGCGCGAAGTGGGTACGGAAGGAAAGCTGGGCGGTCAGGCCGCGGTGTCCGGCGTGTCCGGCACGTGGAAGGACCTCACGGACAACGTGAACTTCATGGCGTCCAACCTCACGACGCAGGTGCGCGGCATCGTGAAGGTGGTGACGGCGGTCGCCAACGGTGACCTCACCCAGAAGCTGATGGTGCCGTCGCAGGGTGAAATCGCCGCGCTGGGCGCCACGCTGAACAACATGACGGACACGCTCAACGTGTTCGCGCAGCAGGTGACCAGCGTCGCGCGCACGGTGGGCGTGGAGGGCAAGCTGGGCGCCCAGGCCCAGGTGCCCGGCGCCGCGGGGACGTGGAAGGACCTCACGGACAACGTGAACCTGATGGCGTCCAACCTCACCAGCCAGGTGCGCAACATCGCGGAGGTCTCCACCGCCGTCGCCAATGGCGACCTGTCGCGCAAGATCACCGTGGACGTGAAGGGCGAGGTGCTGGAGCTCAAGAGCACCATCAACACGATGGTGGACCAGCTCCGCGCGTTCGCCGCGGAAGTGACCCGCGTCGCGAAGGAAGTGGGTACGGACGGCAAGCTGGGCGGTCAGGCCGCGGTGCCCGGAGTCGGCGGCACGTGGAAGGACCTCACGGACAACGTGAACAGCATGGCCTCCAACCTCACCACCCAGGTGCGCAACATCGCCCTGGTGACGACGGCGGTGGCCACCGGTGACCTGTCCAAGAAGATCACCGTCGACGCGCGCGGAGAAATCCTGGAGCTGAAGAACACCATCAACACGATGGTGGACCAGCTCAACAGCTTCGCCTCCGAAGTGACGCGCGTGGCCCGCGAGGTGGGCACGCACGGCAAGCTGGGCGGTCAGGCGGAAGTGAAGGGCGTGTCCGGTACGTGGAAGGACCTCACGGACAACGTGAACTTCATGGCGTCCAACCTCACCACCCAGGTGCGAGGCATCGCCAAGGTGGTGACCGCCGTCGCGAACGGCGACCTCACCCAGCGCCTGAAGATGGAGGCCAAGGGCGAGGTGGCGGAGCTCGCGGACACCATCAACGCGATGACCCAGACGCTCTCCATCTTCGCGCAGCAGGTGACGGACGTCGCGCGCACGGTGGGCGTGGAAGGCAAGCTGGGCGCCCAGGCCGTGGTGCCGGGCGTCGCGGGCACGTGGAAGGACCTCACCAACAACGTGAACCTGTTGGCGAACAACCTCACCGATCAAGTCCGTAACATCGCCGAGGTGACGACGGCGGTCGCGAAGGGCGACCTGTCCCGGAAGATCACCGTCGACGCGAAGGGCGAGGTGCTGGAGCTCAAGAGCACCATCAACACGATGGTGGACCAGCTCCGCGCGTTCGCCTCGGAAGTGACGCGCGTCGCGAAGGAAGTGGGCACGGACGGCAAGCTGGGTGGTCAGGCCGACGTGAAGGGCGTGTCCGGCGTGTGGAAGGACCTCACGGACAACGTGAACAGCATGGCCTTCAACCTCACCACCCAGGTGCGCGGCATCGTCAAGGTGGTGACGGCGGTCGCCGACGGCGACCTGTCCCAGAAGCTGGTGATGGAGGCCAAGGGTGAAATCGCCGCGCTCGCGGACACCATCAACGCGATGACGCAGACGCTGTCCGTCTTCGCGCAGCAGGTGACGGACGTCGCGCGCACGGTGGGCGTGGAAGGCAAGCTGGGCGCCCAGGCGGAAGTGCCGGGTGTCGCGGGTACGTGGAAGGACCTCACGAACAACGTGAACCTGCTGGCCAACAACCTCACGGCCCAGGTGCGAAACATCGCGGAGGTGACGACGGCGGTCGCGAACGGCGACCTGTCCAAGAAGATCACCGTGGACGCGAAGGGTGAGGTGCTGGAGCTCAAGAGCACCATCAACACGATGGTGGACCAGCTCCGCGCGTTCGCCGCGGAAGTGACGCGCGTCGCGAAGGAAGTCGGTACGGAAGGCAAGCTGGGCGGTCAGGCCGACGTGAAGGGCGTGTCCGGCGTGTGGAAGGACCTCACGGACAACGTGAACGTCCTCGCCGGCAACCTCACGGACCAGGTGCGAAACATCGCCAAGGTGACCACGGCGGTGGCCAACGGCGACCTGTCCCAGAAGATCACCGTGAGCGTGAAGGGCGAGGTGTTGGAGCTGAAGAACACCATCAACACGATGGTGGACCAGCTCCGCGCGTTCGCTTCGGAAGTCACGCGCGTCGGTAAGGAAGTGGGTACGGAGGGCAAGCTGGGCGGCCAGGCCGCGGTGCCCGGCGTCGCGGGCGTGTGGAAGGACCTCACGGACAACGTGAACGTCCTCGCCGCGAACCTCACGGACCAGGTGCGCAACATCGCCAAGGTCACCACGGCGGTGGCCTACGGCGACCTGTCGCAGAAGATCTCCGTGGAGGCGAGGGGCGAAATCCTGGAGCTCAAGAGCACCATCAACACGATGGTGGACCAGCTCCGCGCCTTCGCTTCCGAAGTGACCCGCGTCGCGAAGGAAGTGGGTACGGACGGCAAGCTGGGTGGTCAGGCCGCGGTGCCCGGCGTCGCCGGCACGTGGAAGGACCTCACGGACAACGTGAACAGCATGGCGTCCAACCTCACCAGCCAGGTGCGCAACATCGCGCTGGTGACCACGGCCGTCGCGAACGGTGACCTGTCCAAGAAGATCACCGTCGACGCGAAGGGCGAAATCCTGGAGCTGAAGAACACCATCAACACGATGGTGGACCAGCTGAACAGCTTCGCCTCCGAAGTGACCCGCGTGGCGCGTGAAGTGGGCGCGGAAGGCAAGCTGGGCGGTCAGGCGGAAGTGAAGGGCGTGTCCGGTACGTGGAAGGACCTCACGGACAACGTGAACTTCATGGCCCGCAACCTCACCACGCAGGTGCGCGGCATCGTGAAGGTGGTGACCGCCGTCGCCAACGGCGACCTCAAGCAGAAGCTGGTGGTGGACGCGAAGGGCGAAGTGGCCGCCCTGGCGGAGACCATCAACAACATGACCGACACGCTGGGCATCTTCGCGGAGCAGGTCTCCTCGGTGGCCCGCGAGGTGGGCGTGGAAGGGAAGCTGGGCGGCCAGGCCCGCGTGCCCGGTGTGGCCGGCACGTGGAAGGACCTCACGGACAACGTGAACTTCATGGCCTCCAACCTCACCACCCAGGTGCGCGGCATCGTGCGCGTGGTGACGGCGGTGGCCAACGGCGACCTGACCCAGAAGCTCATCGTGGACGCGAAGGGCGAGGTGGCGGCGCTCGCGGACACCATCAACAACATGACCGACACGCTGGGCACCTTCGCGGAGCAGGTCTCCACGGTGGCCCGCGAGGTGGGTATCGAAGGAAAGCTGGGCGGCCAGGCCCGCGTGCCCGGCGCGCGCGGCACGTGGCGGCAGCTGACGGACAACGTGAACCAGCTGGCCGGCACGCTCACCAGCCAGCTGCGCGCCATCTCCGACGTGGCCACCGCCGTGACCAAGGGCGACCTGACCCGCAGCATCACGGTCGTCGCCGAAGGCGAGGTCGCGGCGCTGAAGGACAACATCAACCAGATGATCGTCAACCTGCGTGAGACGACGCAGAAGAACCAGGAGCAGGACTGGCTCAAGACGAACCTGGCGAAGTTCAGCGGCATGATGCAGGGCCAGAAGTCCCTGGACGCCGTCAGCCGTCTCATCATGAGCGAGCTGACCCCGCTGGTGTCCGCGCACCACGGCGCCTTCTTCCTCTCCGACCCCGAGGGAGGCATGCCGTCCCTCAAGCTCACCAGCACCTACGCGTACCGGGAGCGCAAGCACCTGGCGAACCGCTTCCGCCTGGGCGAGGGACTGGTCGGCCAGTGCGCGCTGGAGAAGAAGACCATCCTGCTGACGCGCGTGCCGTCGGACTACATCACCATCTCCTCCGGGCTGGGTGAGTCCGCGCCGCTCAACATCATCGTCCTGCCCGTCCTCTTCGAGGGCGAGGTGAAGGCCGTCATCGAGCTGGCCTCGTTCCACCCGTTCAGCGCCATCCACCAGATCTTCCTGGATCAGCTGACGGAGAGCATCGGCGTGGTGCTCAACATGATCATGGCGAACATGCGCACGGAGACCCTGCTCTCCGAGTCGCAGCGCCTGACCCAGGAACTCCAGAGCCAGTCGCGTGAGCTCACCCAGCAGCAGGATGAGTTGAAGCGCACCAACATCGAGCTGGAGGACAAGGCGAAGGAGCTGGCGGACCAGAACACCCGCGTGGAGGAGAAGAACCGCGAGGTGGAGCTGGCGCGCGTCAGCCTGGAGGAGAAGGCGGAGCAGCTCACCATCATCTCCAAGTACAAGAGCGAGTTCCTGGCCAACATGAGCCACGAGCTGCGCACGCCGCTCAACTCGCTGCTCATCCTCGCGAAGCTCCTGTCGGACAACAAGGACGGGAACCTCTCCAACAAGCAGGTGGAGTACGCGAACACCATCTACGCGTCCGGCGGGGACCTGCTCAGCCTCATCAATGAGATCCTCGACCTGTCCAAGGTGGAGGCGGGCAAGATGCAGGTGGAGCCCCGGGACATCGTCCTCACGGAGCTCAACCAGTTCATCGACCGCAGCTTCCGCCCGGTGGCGGACCAGAAGGGCCTCACCTTCCAGGTGGAGGTGCTGACGGGCACGCCGCGCCACGTGCGCACGGACCCGCAGCGGCTGCAGCAGGTGCTCAAGAACCTGCTCTCCAACGCCTTCAAGTTCACCGACGAGGGCGGCGTGAAGCTCACCGTGCGCCTGGCGGACAAGGGCATCCGCTTCGACCACGAGGCGCTGCGCCGCTCGCGCCACGTGCTGGCCTTCGCCGTGAAGGACACCGGCATCGGCATCGCCAAGGACAAGCAGCGCATCATCTTCGAGGCGTTCCAGCAGGCGGACGGCTCCACCGCGCGCAAGTACGGTGGCACCGGCCTGGGCCTGTCCATCAGCCGCGAAATCGCCAAGCTGCTGGGCGGCGAAATCCGCCTGGAGAGCGAGCCGGGCAAGGGCAGCACCTTCACCCTCTACCTGCCGCCGGAGTACCAGGGCGCGGACGAGGAGGGCGGGCAGGGCAACGACGAGGCCAGTCGCGCGCTGGGAGCCCTGCCGGAGACGCACGCCCCCCCGTCCACGTCCGGCATCGTCACGGCGACGACGCCGCTCGCGCCGCCGTCCCCGGTGGCCGAGCCGCAGGCCCATGTGCTGGACGCCGCGCTGCCCCCGCAGGTGGAGGGCTCGCACACGCCCGTCGTGGTGGAGGACGACCGCGAGCTCATCCGCGAGGGCGACCGCACCTTGCTCATCATCGAGGACGACCTGAAGTTCGCCCGCATCATGGTGCAGATGGCGCGCGAGAAGGGCTTCAAGGCCCTGGTCGCCACGCGCGGTGACAGCGGCCTGTCCATGGCGCACGAGTACCAGCCGGACGCCATCACCCTGGACATCCAGCTGCCCGTGGTGGACGGCTGGAGCGTGCTGGACCGCCTCAAGCGCAACCCGCGCACGCGCCACATCCCCGTCCACATCATCAGCGTGATGGACAAGCACCTGGGCAACACCCAGGGCGCGTTCGGCTACCTCACCAAGCCCGTGAGCAAGGAGGGGCTGGAGCGCGTCTTCGGACAGCTGTCGCGCTTCCTGGAGCGCCGCGAGCGCCGCCTGCTCGTCATCGAAGACGATGACGTGCAGCGCAACAGCCTCACCCAGCTGCTCAGCGACGGCGGTGACGTCGTCGTCACCGCGGTAGCGTCCGGCCAGGAGGCCCTCGCGAAGCTGGAGGAGAACGAGTACGACTGCCTCGTCATCGACCTCCTGTTGCCCGACATGGACGGCATCAAGCTGGTGGAGGAGGTGAAGACGCAGCAGCGCTTCCGCGACCTGCCCATCGTCGTCTACACCGGCCGTGAATTGACGCCCAAGGACGAGGCCCGTCTGCGGCGCTACACCGGCAGCGTCATCCTGAAGAGCGGCGCGAAGAGCCCCGACCAGCTGCTCAGCGACACAGCGCTCTTCCTGCACCGCCTGGACGAGAACCTCCCGGCGCGCGCGCGCGCGGCCCTGGCGCAGCGCAACGACCAGGACGCACCGCTGGCCGGCAAGAAGGTGCTCCTGGTGGATGACGACATGCGAAACATCTTCGCGCTCACCAGCGTGCTGGAAAATCACAGCATGCAGGTGGTCTTCGCGGAGAACGGGCGGGCTGCCATTGAGATGCTCGGTCAGCACCCCGACGTGGATGTCGTGCTGATGGACGTGATGATGCCGGAGATGGATGGCTATGAAACCATGCGTGCCATCCGCAAGGACCCCAAGTACGCCAGCCTCCCCATCATCGCCGTCACCGCGAAGGCGCTGAAGGACGACCGGGAGAAGTGCATGGCGGCCGGCGCGAGTGACTACCTGCCCAAGCCGGTGGATACCGATAAGCTGTTGGAACTGGTCCGGCTGTGGGTGAGTGCTTGATACTCAACGAGGACGATCCATCCTTGAGCCCCCTTGGCACTTCCGTCTGGAAGGGGGCAGCCCTAGCCTTGTTCGCCGTGTATCGGGTCCCCTGACCCACGCGCTCCCCCGCTGCGCACATGAACTCCACAGAGCACACTCCGGAACGTCCCCAGGAAGCCGCCGCCACCCCGCGCGCGGCCATCCTGATGGTGGACGACCATCCGGCCAACCTGCTGGCGCTGGAAGCCATCCTCGAGCCGTTGGGCCAGGACCTGGTGAAGGCGACCAGCGGCGAGGAGGCGCTCAAGCAGCTGTTGCAGCGCGACTTCGCGGTCATCCTGATGGACGTGCAGATGCCGGGGCTGGACGGGTTCCAGACCGCGGCGCTCATCAAGCAGCGCGAGCGCACGCGCACCATCCCCATCATCTTCCTCACCGCGCTCAGCCGTGACGCGGCGCATGTCTTCAAGGGCTACGCGCACGGCGCGGTGGACTACCTGCTCAAGCCCTTCGACCCGGAAATCCTCCGCTCGAAGGTCAGCGTCTTCGTGGACCTGTTCCTCAAGGAGCAGCAGCTCCAGCGCCAGGCGGCCCTCCTGCGCCAGCGCGACCGCGAGGCCCTGGAGCGCCAGAGCGCGCTGCGCTACCGGCGGCTCACGGAGTCCCTGCCGGAGCCCATGTGGGCGGCTCGCGCGGATGGGGCGCTGACGTACGCCAACCGCGCCTGGCGGGACTACACCGGCCACCACGAGGGGTATGAGCTGTCGCTCTCCTCGTTCCTCCTGGACGTGCACCCGGCGGACCGCGAGCGGATGCGCGGCGTGTGGAGCGACGGGGTGGTGCAGGTGCAGAGCAGCACGCAGGAGTTCCGGCTGCGTCGCAAGGACGGCGTCTACCGCTGGCACCTGGCGCGCGCGGTGCCGGAGCGCGACGAGCACGGGCAGCTGGTGGGCTGGCTGGCCATCGCCACGGACATCGACGACAAGCGGCGCGCGGAGGAGGCGCTGGGGCGCTTCAAGACGACGCTGGACGCCACGCTGGACTGCGTCCTGATGTTCACCCCGGACTCGCTCACGCTCGCGTACGCGAACGCGGGCGCGGCCAAGCAGCTGTCCTCCTCCGTGGAGGAGCTGGTGGGCCTGTCGGTGCTGGAGGTGGAGAGCGCCTTCGACGAGACGGGCTTCCGCAAGCTGCTGGCGCCGCTGATGTCCGGCACGCTGCCGTCGCAGACGTATTCCACCAACCACCGCCGCCGCGACGGCTCGGAGGTGCCGGTGGAGGTGGTGCTCCAGTACGTGGCGGAAGGGGAGGGCCCCGGCCGCTTCATCTCCGTGGCGCGCGACATCACCGAGCGCCAGCGCGCGGAGACGGCGCTGCGGCTGGCGAGCGAGGCGAAGGACGCGTTCCTCGCCGCCGCGAGCCACGAATTGCGCACGCCGCTGGCCGCGGCGAAGGGCCACGCGCACCTGGCGCTGCTCAAGCTGGGCGGGCAGACGGAGGCCGGCCCCGGCAAGTCGCTGCAGATCATCAACCGGCAGATCGACCGCATGGCGAAGCTGGTGGAGGACCTGCTGGACATCAGCCGGTTGCAGGCGGGGCGGCTGTCATTGGAGCTGGAGCCGTTTGATTTGTCGCAGCTGGTGCTGGAGACGCGGGACCGCATGGCGGTGCTGTCCCAGACGCACGAGCTGAAGGTGGAGGTCCCCGAGCGCCTGGAGGGCACGTGGGACCGGGGGCGGTTGGACCAGGTGCTGACGAACCTCTTGTCCAACGCCATCCGCTACTCGCCCGAAGGCGGCCAGGTGCTGGTGCGCCTGGCGGTGGAGGGCGACAGCGGCGTGCACCTGTCCGTGAAGGACCAGGGCGTGGGCATCCCCAGCGAGAAACAGCGCCTCATCTTCGAGCGCTTCGGCCGCGCGCACGGCAGCAAGTACGGCGGGCTGGGGCTGGGGCTCACCATCAGCCAGGGCATCGTGGAGCAGCACGGCGGCCGCATCTGGGCGGAGTCCACGGGCACGGTGGGCCAGGGCTCCACCTTCAACGTCTGGCTGCCCCGGCGCACGGAGGCCCAGGCGGCGACGCCGACGGAGTCCTCGCGCACGCCGAGCTGAACCTTCCGCGTCGGGTGGGGACGCGGCGGAGGGCTGCTTGCGTTCCCCGGGGACGCGGGGCGTGGGGCCGGTGTCTCTGGGAAGGCCGTTGGTATGGCGCGTGCTCAGGGACGGGGCATGTCCACTCCCTCGCGGCCCAACATCCTCATCCTGACGGTCGATCAGCTCCAGTTCCCCCCGTTCGCCTATGGGCCTGATGGCGGCTTCCTGCCGGCCATCAAGGACATCCTGGGCTTCGTGGACGAGGGAGGGGAGGACAACCCGTTCCGGAAGTTCTTCCCCGGCTTCGCGGCGCTGCGGAAGAACGCGGCGGTGTTCCGCAACCACACCATCGCGGCGTCGGCGTGCACTCCCAGCCGCGCGGTCATCTACACGGGGCAGTACGGCACGCGCACGGGCGTCACGCAGACGGACGGCCTGTTCAAGAGCGGTGACGCGGCGGCCTTCCCGTGGCTGTCAGCGGATGGGATTCCGACGCTGGGGCACTGGTTCCAGAAGGCGGGCTACCACACGCACTATTTCGGCAAGTGGCATGTGAGCAATCCTCCGGACCACTCGCTGAAACAGTATGGCTTTGACGACTGGGAGTTGTCGTATCCGGAGCCGCACGGGGCCTCCATCAACAACCTGGGCGCGTTCCGTGACGAAGGCTTCGCGGACCTGGCGTGCGGCTTCCTGCGGCGGATGGCATTGGGTGAGCCGTACAACCGGGCGCTGGCGGAGCAGTCGTACGAGGCGCCCCGGGCCGCCGCGCCGGGGAGCGAGCCCCAGCCGTGGCTGGCGGTGGCGTCGTTCACCAATCCGCACGACATCGCGACGTATCCCATCCTGCCGCGGCAGTTGGATCCGGCGGGGCCCAAGGTGGGGCCGTTGATGGTGCCTACGGGGGGACGGTCGGTGGCGCCCACGGGGGGGACGTTCACGGTGCCGCTGAACCCGCTGGGGTTCCCGCAGGACAACGCGAGCGTGCCGTCGAACCTGCACGACACGTTGGAGAACAAGCCGGCCTGCCAGCGGGACTATGCGTACAAGGTGGGGCTCGCGCTGTCGTCGAAGACGGGCCTGACGATGCACCAGGCGAACGAGAACATCGACCCGGTGACGGTGACGTTGAACGCGGGCATCCCGTTCCAGCTGACGCACGACCCGGAGAAGGCGGCGCTGCGCTTCCAGCAGTACTACGCGTGGCTCATCCACCTGGTGGACGGGCACATCGAGCGGGTGCTGCGGACGCTGGACGAGACGGGGCTGCGGGAGAACACGGTGGTGGTGTTCCTCTCCGACCACGGCGAGTACGGCGCGGCGCACGGCTACCTGATGGAGAAGTGGCACACGTCCTACCAGGAGGCGCTGCACGTGCCGCTGGTGGTGCAGTTCTCCGAGGAGCAGAAGACGCGATACATCGACGCGCTGACGAGTCACGCGGACATCGTGCCCACGGTGCTGGGGCTGGCGGGGATTACCCGCGAGGAGCAGGCGGTGATCCGCACGGACCTGAGGCTCCACCGTCCGGTGCCGCCGTTCGTGGGCGCGGACCTGAGCCCGCTGGCGAGGGGAGAGTCCTCCACGGTGATGGAGCCCAACGGCATGCCGCGAGAAGGCGTGCTCTTCATCACGGACGACGAAATCACAGAGCCGCTGCCGCGCACGGGCGACCCGCACCAGATGCATGATGACGCGCTGTTCACCGTGTACACGCGAGCGGTGGAGCGGCTGAGGGAGCAGGGCAAGGTGCCCGGGTTGAAGCCTGGAGCGGTGTGCCAGCCCAACCACGTCCGCTGCGTGCGCACGCCCCGCTGGAAGCTGGCGAGGACGTTTGACCCATCCGGAGAGCACGCGGACCAGTGGGAGCTCTATGCCCTGGAGACGGATCCGCTGGAGATGGAGAACCTGCTCGTCTTCGACCAGCCGTTCCCGACGCTGATTCCGTCACTGCCGCGAGGGCTGTCCCGCGTGGAGGTGGAAGAGGCGGCGCGCGCGACGCATGCGCTGCTGGGGCGGTACGAGGCGGAGAAGCTGTCACCCTGGCCGCAGGGTTAGAGGAACCGGCGGAGCCACTGGTTCGTGTCGTGTTGGTAGAGAGGGAGCCCTTCTCCTTCGTACTGGAAGAGGAAGGGCTCCATCAGCCGGGCCAGTGCGCGGTACTGGGGGGGGATGGCCTTCGTCTGTGTGTCGATGGGGTCTGGCCATTCGTCCAGGGTGACGAGGACGCGGTCTCCGTCAATGGGGAGCAGGGAGACCTCCGGGAAGGGGAGCGCGTTCCGGAGCGCGTCGATGCCGCCCATCTGTCCGAGCAGAGGCTGTCCCAGGAAGGTGAGCCAGTAGGGGCCCAGCGCGCGGGTCCCCAATCTGGAGCTGAAACCCGTGCCGTGATGGAGGTCCAGGCCGGGATATCGCGCGAGGAGTGATTCGATGAGGGACCACTTCGCCGCGCTCGACATACCGTGGGACGAAATGATGGCGAAGCTGGCGTATCCGAAGTTGAAGGGCAGCTCCCGAGCGAGCTCCAGTGCCAGTGTGCGCAGGTGGGCCGCACCGTTTTCCTGGAAGTAGTCTGTGGGAAAGGTGAAGGACACCGCGTTGATGGGGGCATTCCCGAAAGGGTTGTCGGGAGACCAGCCTTCGTACTCAAAAATGTAGCCGCTGGAGATCTCTTCTCCACCAGGGCTTTCCGACAGGTTCGCGTTCCCGCTGTAGCCCCAGGGGCGCTCAAGCATCTGCTGACGAACCACCCCCCAGCCCTTGTCATCAAGTTCCAGGATGTCTCCGTCATCCGTGCCGTACCAACCCAGCGAGCCCGGAGGAATGGCGCGGAGATAGGTTTGCAGGGCACGCCACACCGCAGGTGCAATCTCCTTGTGGTCGCGATGGATGAAGAAGCTGAGGCCGATGCCATCGCGGGCAGCGGCGATCGGAGGTGAACCTTTCGACCACAGGCGGATGGCAGGGTACTCCCTTGTCATGGCTTCACCTCTTTGACTCCTGCGCGGGGCGAAATGAGCAAGGCCTGCCCTCCCAGGGCTTCCTCATAGACGGTCCGCTGAGACATGCCGGCGTAGGTGCCCGTGCCATACCTTGCCCAGGCTGGCTCATTTGTGTCCGGACACGGGAACTTGAAGTCCAGGGTGAGCGCGGACTTGAGCAGGTTGCGGTCTCCGTGCAGGACGATGTCCGGCTTGATGGTGCCTCGGAGTTCCTCGGTGCAACCTTCGGCGATGAGTCGTGCTTCCTTCTCCCGGCTGATGGTCTCCAGGAAGCGTGCGTTCGGGTAGTAGCGGTAGCGCTGCTCAATGCTGTAGGGCGCGGGCCACAATTCCTTCAACACCGCTTCAGCGCACTGGAGGGCGAGCACGTGCTTCTGCTTGCCGAGTTGCATGGCCCGCGTCACGGGTTTGCCGCAGCGGTCCTGCTCCACTACCTCGGCGCACTCCTGGCGCGTCGGAGGCCTGTCGCGGAAGTAGCGCACGTTCCCCAGCTGCTCCGCCTGGACCGCGCACTCGGCGAGCTGCTTCTCTAGCTCATCCGCGTCATGGTCCTGCTGCATCAGCGCGAGCACGGCCGGAGGAATGGCCTTGACCAACGGTGAGGCGATGGCTTGGGTCGCGGCCCGCGCGGAGGCCTGCTCCGCCACATACGCCGCGTGCCGTGCCTTCCCAGCGGTCTCCGAATCCACGAATCCCAGTTCTCCGTGCCGGGAATGCCGGGAACCGCCAGCACACGCCGTCAGCAGGACGCAGACAATCCAGAGATTCGTCACGGGACGCACGTGCCGGACTCTATTGCCTCCTCTGGCGATGTCGTCAGCGGCTCGCGTGTGCGGGGGAGCCCTGGTCTAATAGACCCTTCACGGGACACGCCCCGATACATTGGGAGCACGGAACTTGGATGCTCGGCACCGTTGGATCACCCCCTCGCTCCTGGCGCAGGCCTGCGCTCGGGGCCAGGCACTCCCATGGCGGTTGCGCGTCCGGTTCGAGCGCGCCTTCGGGGCCGACCTGAGCGCTGTGCGCCTGCACGAGCATCCCCTGGTCGCGAGGCTGGGGGCCAAGGCCCTCTGCTGGGGAGAGCAGATTCTCTTCGCTCCGGGCGCGCTGGAGCTCGACCTGTCTCGCGGGACCCGGATCCTCGCGCATGAGCTGGTGCATGTGCTGCAACAGCGCTCGGGACGCGTCCCTCATGGGAACGGCGGGACCGGGCTGCTCGTGGATGAGGCCCTCGAAGCAGAGGCTGAGGCCCTGGCCGCACAGGCCCTTTCGGGTGGGCGTGCGCAACTCGCGGCTTCCTGGGCGGGGACTTGTCCCACTCCCGCGCTTCAGGCGTACCACGTCATCCAGAACGCCCAGTTCGTCGCCCAGGACGTCAACCTCCACAACGCCACCTTCGAGACCCAGCGGGATGGCGTGCGCCCCCACCCCCACCCGAAGACGCACGGGGACAGCTTCCTCATCAACTCGGGGACGGTGAACGTCATGGTGCGGGCGCACAACCAGATCGCGCTCCGGGTTTCGGATGACAACGAACTCGCCATCGAGGACACCGACCCCCGCCACGAGCAGGCCAAGCACTTCTTCGCCACGGAGCGCGCCATCACCCGGTGCAACCGCGCGTTGAAGTCCGTGGGCTCCAGCTATCGCATCGCCAAGGTCCCCGGGCCTCGCTACCTTGAAATCGGGCCCCCCGCGCAGCCGGGCTGTCTGCCCTTCCTGAGCGGCCCCGGACCCAAGCGTCTGTTCCAGGTGGCGATGTCCGAGAACGGGCACCTCGAGCCCGCCGTGTCGCAGAACTGCAACGAAATCTCCGGCAAGGTCATGGGGGAGCAGCAGGACTCGCAGCGCACCGTGAGGCTCACGCAGTCCGGCAATCAGCTCTTCCTCAATCTACCGCGCTGGCAGCTCGGAGGATGGGCCCCTGCCTTCCCGGCCCATGGCGACATCCCCTTCCGGCTGGCGGAGCTCCTCACCACGTTCCTCTTCCATGGACAGGCAGAGGGCCCCAACGCCGCCGCGGCCCGGCAACGCGCGGTCAACGATTACCAGGTCGGATTGCAGCACGCGCTGGCGGGCGCCAATACCCCTGTTGCCCAGATGGCGGCGCTCGCGGGCTTCAACGGCCCCATTGGCCGCAACTATGGCCGGCTGGTGAACCGGGTCCGCGCCAATGCCGCGATGACGCTCAACGGCGTCACCCTCAACGGGCTCACGCTCCGCACACGTTACGAGCAGGTCCTCTTCCGTCTGGGCCTCAATGCCTATGCGGACCCGCGGGTGGGCGATGCGTTCCAGACGTACTCCGTGGGCGCGATGGAGCGCTATCAGGACGCCCAGAATCGCAACTGGATGCGGATGCGGGACGAGGTGGCTCCCCGCCCGGTGGCGCTCGTTCCTCCGCCTGTCTATTGCGAACCGGTGTGGGAGTATCACTGGGGCGGAGTGGTCGCGGAGAGCGGAGCGGACCGCATCACCTTCGAGAACTACGCCCGCAACTACGAGGATCGCAACGGTCCCCAGCTCCATGGCGGCGAGCTCCGCTCGTTCTTCCAGATGACCCGCGTGCCCACCCAGGTCAATGATCCGCTCATCGCCCAGTCGTGGCACGAGAGCTGTTACGCCCACGGCTTCGCCAATGCCCTGACGATGTGCATCTCCAAGATCAGCCGCTGTGGACGCTGAACCGGCTCACCGCTTCCCGCGGGCCAGCAGCATCACCGCGACCAGGATGGCGCTCATCGCGCCCCAGGTCATGGGGCCCAGCGTCTCTCCCGCGAACACCACGCCCAGCAACACCGCCACCGCCGGGTTCACGTACGCATAGCTCGTCGCGAGCGCCGGCCTCGCGTGCTTCAGCAGATAGCCATACGCGCTGAACGCCACCAGCGAACCGAACACCACCAGATACACGAACGACACCATCGCTCGCGGGGGCACCGCGTCCGCCATCCGCTCCCCCAACGCGAGGCTCAGTGCCATCATCATCACGCCCGCGCTCAACATCTGTGTCGCTGGCGTCATCAACCCCGCGGGCATCGGCAACCGCCGGCTCCACACCGACCCGAAGGCCCACGCCGCCGGCGCCACCACCACCGCCAGCGCCGCCACGCCTCCGCCGCTCATGTCACCGCCCAGGTTGAGCAGCGCCACCCCCGCGAACCCCAGCAC
>NZ_RAWQ01000064.1:0-43536 GCF_003668965.1 Corallococcus sp. AB030 | reverse complement strand
GCGCGCCCTGGGCCGGCGCGGGGGCGGCCTGGGGGATGAGGGCGGAGAGGCCCCGGCCCAGGGCGCGCTTCTGGGTGTCAGCGTTCTTCTGCACGGCGGTTGGGAACTCCCGCGCCGGCGTGGGGCCGGCGCGCATGGGCCTTGAGTGCTTCACGGCGAACCGGGCACCCGGTCCCACCATTCACATCGCTCTATTAAGGAGGCGACCGGTCAGGCGACCCGGCGCTTGGACGGCTTGGGGGAGTCCCGGCGCATCAGCTCGCGGCCCAGGGCCAGGTAGCTCTCGCAGCCCTTGGACTTGATGTCGTACAGGATGATGGGCTTGCCGAAGGACGGGCACTCGGACAGGCGCACGTTGCGCGGCACGACGGCCTGGAAGACCTGGTCCTTGAAGTAGCCGCGCACCTCGTCCACGACCTGGTGGGCGATGTTGGCGCGCGCGTCGAACATGGTCAGGAGGATGCCCTCCATCTTCAGCGAGGGGTTGAGCCCCTGCTTGACCAGGTCGATGGTGTGCGTGAGCTGGGACAGGCCCTCGAGCGCGTAGTACTCGCACTGGAGCGGGATGAGGACGGAGTCCGCGGTCACCAGTGCGTTGAGCGTGAGCAGGCCGAGCGAGGGCGGACAGTCGATGATGATGTAGTCGTACTTGTCCTTGAGCGGCAGCAGGGCTTCGCGCAGGCGGAACTCGCGGCGCTCCTGGTTGACGAGCTCGACCTCCGCGCCGGTGAGGTCGGGCGTGGCGGGGATGACCTGGAGGAAGCGCAGCTCGGTGGGGTGGATGAGCTCGGCTGCGGGGCGGCCGCCGAGGAGCGCGTCGTAGACGGTGCCGGTGAGGTTCTCGCGCTTGAGGCCCAGGCCGCTGCCGGCGTTGCCCTGGGGGTCCATGTCCACCAGCAGGGTGCGGCGCTCCGCGGAAGCGAGGCTCGCTGCGAGGTTGATGGCGGTGGTGGTCTTACCCACGCCGCCCTTCTGGTTGGAGATGCAGATGATACGACCCACGTGGCCCATCCTCTCTCGCCCCGGCTGACGCCAGAGCCCCGCCCGCGGTTCGCGCGGACGTGCGCGCGAATCGGAGCCTGATCAGGCAGCTAGCACGGGGTTCGAGGATGGATCAATTTCCCATCCAAGGTGGGACTCAAGCCCTGCCCGTCCCCTCGCTCGGGGACCCGTGGGTGGCGGAATTTCGCGCGGATGAGGGGGGCTGCGCGTGCCTGCTCGGCTGCTTTCTGGCCGGCGATTCCGTGCGGGGCGGAAGGGTGTTGGGTTTTTCAGGGGGTCGCGCGCGGCGAGTTCGTGGTGGAGGCTTCGCGCGGTTCGCGGGTCCGGCGTTTCATGTGGAACGGGTTGGGCTTCGTGGGTCCGTGCGGCGCGGGGATTTCGCGCGGGCTGGTGCGGCGATGCGGTTCGCGCGTTGGGTTTGGGCGTCCGGTTCGAGCTCGCGTTCGGCGCGGGTGGGTGCGCGCCGGTTTGGGGACGAGGTGGCCGCGTGAGTCCGCGCACCGGTCCGGCGACTTCAAGTCGTGGGTTCCAGATTCGGGGCGGCGTGGACGCGTGAGCTTCTCAAGCTCGCCGCTGAACGAGGCGTTCCAGCCATCCGGGGCGAGGCCCTCCACGTGAGCGCCACCTCCGCGGATCCCTGGAGCGCCGACCGGATGCGCGTCCGTGCCACGTTGAGGAATGGGACCGGGTGAGCATCGCGCGGTTCGCAGTGCACACCGGATGGCATCCGGTTCGGCGCCCAACCGGATGCGAAGTCCCGCCGAGCACCTCCGCTGAATCGAACCGCCGAGCGCGGTGCCACCGCCGCCACTTCACGTGGGCCGCGCCGGTGGTTTCACGTGGAACGCGTATCTGCGACAGCTGCTCCGCCATGTCGGCCTCGGGTCGTGAGTTGGCGGTTCGTGCGGCGCACCGCATGGGGTGAGCGAACCGCCGCGCGGCACGGCTTCCATCATCGGTTCCGGCACCCGCGCGGACCATGGATGGCGATGCCTGGATTCGTGGCGTCGAACGGGCGATGCGGCCAACGGACTTCGACCGTGAACCGTCATCGCAGGGACCAGCCGCACGTCACCGCCTTCGGACCACGGAGCCGCGCTTGATGGGGAGCACGGCACGCGATGCGAACCCGCGCCTCATGACACGTGGCGAGTCACCGGGTTCCCGTTCACGCCCCCATCAGGTGGATGCGCTGGGCCCAGCCACGACCACCGGCGGTTCCACGTGGAACACGCGCCATGCCGCTGCGAGCACCACGCCGCGAAAGAACGCCCCTGTGTTTTTTGCGAACCGCGCCAACCGAAGTCGCTCACGCCAGCCGTTTCCGTAGCTGCATCAGCAAACCCGAGCAGCGTGATGCGGCCGGGCGGTCTGGGCACTTCCCACGAACCCCGTCCAACGCAGGCGAGGGCATCGCAGGTGCGCCGTTCACATGAGCAACCGTCCACCGATGCGAGCACCGCCACGTGGAAGCGCGGTCTGACTTTTCGGAACCGCGTCAGTTGAAGGCCGTCCATCAAGGCCGCCGGTCCACGTGGACCACGCATGAGGGCAAGCATCGCCATGCGGAGGAACAGCCCGCCGTGCTTCGCGGACCACGCCAACGACAGGCCGCGCATCCATGCCGCGCGTTCCACGTGGAACACGCATGAGCGCACGGACCACGCCATGAGGAAGAACGCTCCGCGCGTTTCGCGGACCACGCCAACCCAAGGCCGCGCGCACGTGCCAGCAGGTTCCACGTGGAACACGCTCACGCGGCGGCGAGCACACGATGCGAAGCGCGGCATTCAGGGCGGATCCCATCAGCCCAAGTCCGTGGTTCAGCGCCGCTGCTTCACGCGAACCCCGCCACACCGTTTCGAACAGGCGGCGCGAAAGAAGGCCCAGCACCTGGCGCGGACAACGACGGTTCCGAGTCATGGCCCAACACACGCCACGCTGTTCCACGTGGAACACGCGCATGCGGTCGCGAGCACCTGCGCGAAGGAAGGCCTGGCATCCATCGTGGACAACGGCACCCCATCAAGACGGCAGGCCCGCATGGCCCGTTCCACGTGGAACACGTTCACGCCATCTCGCGCGCATGCGGCGAGCACCAGTCCAGCATCTGCGTGGGCCCTTCTGTCCGCCCCGTTGGTTCTCACGTTGGACGTTCCACGTGGCACACGCTCACGCATCCGCGAACACGGTCAGGTGGAAGCACGGTCCGGAAGCCGTAGCGGTCTGACCATGCCCAGGCAGTGGATCCACCGGCACGTTCCACGTGGAACACGCTCAAGCCAACCCCACCACTGCGCTTCGACAGAGCCTTCAGCGCTTCATGCGGACCGTGGTCGCGGAAGGCACGGTCCACCACCATGAGGTTCCACGTGGAACACGCTCACGCATCCGCGAACTCACGCAGATGAAGACCCGTCCCGAACCGTTCCTGAACACGGCGCCGCAAGGCAGTGGATCCACCAGGACGTTCCACGTGGAACACGCAGTCGCCTCCATCTGCTTCATCGGCCATGAACTCGCTGATGCCTGTTGAGCGCGTTGCTCACTTCAAGCGCCGCATCCATGCCGGGACGTTCCACGTGGAACACGTCACGGAGGCCGCGAAGGGGAAGTGCCTGAACCACTTCCAGCACGCGCGATTCGAACCGTGGTTGGGGAAGGAGCAACCGGCCTGGGGCTCTCTTTCATCCACCGCGCTTCGCATCCGCCATCCATGAACCGCCGCATGGATGCTTGTCCGGATCCGATACCCAAAGGCCTGCGAACCGCCGTGCCGCGAGCCTGATGTGGAGCCGGTCACGCGGTCTCTTCTTCATCCCCCAACAGCACATCAGACGCGCTGCCCCTCACGCTGACGACCGCTGTCCGAGCAACCAGGGGAGCCCCTTCTTGGAGCGTGTTCCACGTGGAACATGCGAGGCCGCATGAGCGCCAGCTCCCCTCCCCTTCGCACCATCAAGCGCTCCAGGACAGCCACGGTTCAACGCCACGACGAACAACCGCGTGTCGCTTCAACGCTTGTTCGCCAGCGCCTCCACACGCGGACCGGAGGTCGGCCGTGTTCCACGTGGAACACCGGTCGGCCACTCAGCCCGTGCCTCCATCGCTTCGTTCCTTTCAGCGATGCCCGTCGCGCACCGGATCCGATGGCAGGCGGAAGCTCATGACTGCGAGGTCCTGTGCATGCGCATGCCTGGGTGCGAAGCAGCGGCGTGATGCGGGTCCACCTGCATGCCCATGCGCGAACAACGACGTGAGTTCGGTCCTTCATGAACGGGTTTTCACGCGGCCTCGCGTGGTGCTCAGCCAGGACTCAACCGCATCAACCGCCGGGCCCATCCGCAGGACCCTCAAGCCGCGCGTGTTCCACGTGGAACATGGGCATCACGTGCGTCCGCGTTCCGCTTCGCGCCTCTCGCCGTGAACGTGTTCCACGTGGAACGCGGAGCCACATGAGCAACGAACGCATCCACGCGACTCCGCTTCAGACGTTCCACGTGGAACAGGAAGCCACCCAACGCTGGAGCAGGGAGTCCGGCCCGCATGTGCTTTCGCGCCGAGCCCTTGAACATGCGCTCCATCCGCATGGAGGTCCGGGGACTCACGTCGATGCCGCGATTCACGGCGACGGTCCCGAACTTCGCTTCATCACGCGGCTGAACTCGATGACGTGTTCCACGTGGAACGCGGAGCCTCGGGACCCGCGAACGCATCCGGGCGACTCGGCCACAGACGTTCCACGTGGAACACGCGCCGCCGCGCTTCACTGTTCAGCGTGACCAGGCGGCTTGCTGAAGCACGACGCGATAGCCGTCCGGATCCTCGAAGGTCCTTCCGTTCGCATCCCAGTACGGATTGCGCGACCGCACCGGCGCGAAGCCCGCGGCCTCCATGCATCGGACCCGCTCCGCCCACGCCTCCGGGTCCGGCACGTAGAAAACCAGGAGGTGGTCTTCGGACGGAGCTCGCGGTGCTTCGTGTCCGTGCTCCACCGTGAACTCCAGGTGATACGGCGCACCCGCATCCCCGAGCATCACGCCGTCGAACCCCGCGTGGTCCTCGAACCCTCCGAGCACCTCGAAGCCCAACCCGTCCCGGTAGAAGCGCACCACCGCGTCCAGGTCCCGTGTCGGCCTCGCGACCCGCAACTTCACCGCGTCCATGTGCCGCCCTCCCCTTCCCGGATCCGCATCCGGGTGGTGCCAGACATAGGATGAATTGACGCTCTTTTCGCGCGGACCGCGGGCCTGCACCCTGTGCCCATGACCACGAAACAGCAGCCCCTGAACTCCGGCTTCGGCGCGACCACCACCGCACGCGAGGCGCTCGGCAACACCCGGCTGGATGGCACCGTCGCCATCGTGACCGGCGGCTACGCGGGCATCGGACTGGAGACCACCCGCACGCTCCACGCCGCGGGTGCCACCGTCATCGTCCCCGCGCGGACTCCCGACAAGGCGCGCGCCGCGCTCGCTGGATTGGAGCGCGTGGAGCTGGAGCCCATGGACCTCTTCGACCCGGCGTCCATCGATGCGTTCGCTTCGCGCTTCATCGCGTCCGGCCGGCCGCTGCACCTGCTCATCAACAACGCGGGCATCATGGCCTCACCGCTCACCCGCGACGCGCGCGGCTTCGAATCCCAATTCGCCACCAACCACCTGGGCCACTTCCAGCTCACCGCCCGGCTCTGGCCCGCGCTGAAGCAGGCGAACGGCGCGCGCGTGGTGTGCCTGTCATCGCGCGGCCACTTCTTCTCCGGCGTCGACTTCGAGGACCCCTTCTTCCAGCAGCGCCCCTACGACAAGTGGGTCGCCTACGGGCAGTCGAAGACCGCGAACATCCTCTTCGCCGTCGGACTGGATGCGCGCGGCGAGGCCCACGGAGTGCGCGTGTTCGCCGTCCACCCCGGCGGCATCCTCACGGACCTGGCCCGGCACATGTCCGAGGAGGAGGTCCGCGCCTCCGTCGAGAACTCCAACAAGATCGAACCGCTGAAGACAGTGGAACAGGGCGCCGCGACCACGGTCTGGTGCGCGACCAGCCCCCAGCTCGCGGGCAAGGGCGGCGTCTACTGCGAGAACGTCGACATCGCCGTGATGGCGCCCGCGGACGCCACCATCCGGCGCGGCGTGAAGGACTGGGCCGTGGATCCGAAGCGGGCCGACCAGCTGTGGTCCGCGAGCGAGGCGTGGACCGGCGTCCACTTCAAGCCGTGACGCACGGCCTTCGGATCCGCGGGTGCTACGTCCGGTCCGGACCGGGCGGCGACGACGGTTGGAACAACTTCCGCGTGCGCTCCAGGTTGGGACCGGGACGCGGCGAGTAGAAGGACACGCGCAGCTCCCGGCCGTCGGGTTCCGAGTACGTGAGCGTGACGTTCTCGAACGCGATGGGCCCCCACTTCGGAAGGAGGAACACCTTCACCATGGAGGCGGTCTCCACCACGTCGTGCTCGCTCCAGAGGCGCGCGAACTCCGGGCTCGCGGACTGGAGCTTCTCCGCCAGCGCGTCGAACTCCGACCGGTCCGCGGCCCTCGCGGCGTCCATCCGGAACCCCGCCACGGCGCGGCGCACCGCCTCATCCCACGAAGGCATGCGCGCGCGCCGCTCTGGATTCATGAACAGCGCCCACAAGCCGTTGCGCTCCTCTAATGAGGAGGCCGGAAGTTCCAGGTCCGCGTAGAGGACCGTCGCCGCCGCGTTCCACGCGACGATGTCCCACCGTCGAGTGGAGACGAGCGCCGGAAAAGGATGCGCATCGAGCAGTCGTTGAAGCGCGTCGCTGACCGACTCCGGTGAGCGCACGGGCATGGACGCGGGCCGGCCGTGCGCCAACGCGAAGAGGTGCAGACGCTCCGTCGGAGTCAGGCGGAGCGCGACCACCAGGCGCTCCAGCAGCGGTTCGGAGACGTGGATGTCCCTCCCCTGCTCAAGCCACGTGTACCAACTGACGCCCACGTCGGCGAGCCGCGCCAGTTCCTCACGGCGAAGGCCCGGCGTGCGTCGCCGCGAACCGGAAGGAAGTCCCACGTCCTCCGGACGCAAACGCTCACGGCGGCTGCGAAGGAAGTGCGCGAGCTCGACGCGCCCGGAGCTGCGGGAGATGTCCGTCACGCGGCGGAACGTTAGGCGAACCGTCCGCGTGAGGCATCGACACCGTGTGTTCCACGCATCCCACGCGGACGCTCGTGAGGTGCCCTCCCCTCTCAAGCGGCCGTGGATCCACTCACGTCGTGACGAGGATCCGGCGCGCCCACCCCCCGGCGGTCCCTTTGGGTTGCATAGGAGCCCATCTCAATTTACATAGCAAGCTATGCACATGACCAAGACAGTGGGAATCATCGGGGGTGGTCCGGGTGGGCTGACGTTGGCGCGGATCCTGGCGACACGGGGCATCGCGGCCACGGTGTTCGAGCTGGATGAGCACCCGCTCGCCCGTCCCCAGGGAGGTTCGCTGGACCTGCACGCCGACTCCGGGCTGCGCGCGCTTCGCGAGGCCGGATTGGAGGCGGAGTTCAAGGCCGTCGCCCGGTACGACGACCAGGGTGACGCCATCTACGACGCGCAGGGGACGCTCCACTTCCAGCACAACGAGGCGAGCGACGGCGACCGGCCGGAAATCGACCGCACGCAGCTGCGCTCCCTGCTGCTGGAAAGCCTGTCCGCGGAGCGGATCCGCTGGGGAAGCAAGGTGTCCGCCGTGGAACCGCTCCCCGATGGGCGCTACCGCGTCGTGGGTCCGGCGGGTTCGCTCGGTGAGTTCGACCTGGTGGTGGGCGCGGATGGCGCGTGGTCGAAGGTCCGCCCGCTCGTGTCCTCCGCGACGCCGGCCTTCACGGGCGTGCTCTTCATCGAGCTGCAAATCGACGACGTGGACACGCGGCATCCGGAGGTCGCGAAGCTGCTCCCTCGCGGGAAGATCTCCGTGGTCGGGGGCAACCAGGGCCTCATCGCTCAGCGCAGCAGCCACGGCCACGTGCGCGCCTACTTCATGTTCCGGGTGTCCGAGGCACAGCTCCAGCAGGGGCTCGTGGATACGTCCTCCCCTGCCCGGGCCCGCGAACAACTCAAGGCGCTGCTCCCGGGGTGGGCGCCGTCCCTGCTCGCGTTCATCGACGCGTGCAATGACAGCATCGCCGCGCGCCCCATCGTCGCGCTGCCGGTGGGCCACCGCTGGACACACCGGCCGGGAGTGACGCTGCTCGGGGACGCGGCCCACGTCATGCCGCCCTTTGGCGGCGAGGGCGTGAACATGGCGATGCTCGACGGACTGGAGCTGGGGCTCGCGCTCGCGGCGGACTCCGACTGGAGCCAGGCCGTGAAGGGCTACGAGGCTGCCATGTTCGAGCGCGCCGCCATCGCGGCCGAGGGCTCCATGCAGGGCATGGATTTCCTCTCCGAGCACGCGCTCGAGCACGTGCTGGAGCACTTCCGTGGGGTCCAGCAGGAGCTGGCGGCCCTGGGCTCGCACTGAAGCCGAGCCCGAGCGCCCTCCCCTCCCCTACTGCTTCGCGAACACCGCGACCTGACGCTCGGCGCCGGAGAACGGGAGCCGGTACGCCCGAGCGGACACCACGCGCAGGTTGCGCTCGGCCGCGCGCGCCTGGAGCTCCGCGTCCGTCTGCTGCTTGCCCAGCATCGCCACCACGCGTCCGCCCTCCTCCAAGTACGCGGGCGCCAGGTTCAGCCAGTCCGGCAGGTCCATGAACGCTCGCGCGATGAGCACCTGCGCGCGCGGAATCCCTTCCGTCTCCGGCTTCCCTTCCGCTCGAGCGTGCAGCCCGCGCACGCCGACGAGGCCCAGGCTGGCGGCGGCGGCCTTGATGAACGCGATCTTCTTGCCCACCGTGTCCACCAGCGTCACGCCCATCTCCGGCAGCTCCAGCTTGAGCGGCAGCCCGGGGAAGCCCGCGCCCGCGCCCAGGTCCAGCAGCGACGTCGCGCCCTTCACCTCCGGCAGCACCGCCAGCGAGTCCAGGAAGTGCTTCTCCAGCACCTCCTCCGGCGCGGTGATGGCCGTGAGGTTCACCTTCGCATTCCACTTCAGGAGCTCCGCCATCAGCCGCTGGAGCTTGGGGCCCACGTCCGGTCCCACGGTGATGCCCAACGCACTGCATCCGGATGCCAGCTGATCTGAGAACCGCGCGTTATCCACAACACCTCCACCCCGAAGGGCCCTTCAAGTCCTTGGAATCACTCAGGAGAAATCAATCCCCAGAAATGTCCACACGTTATCCACAGCCCTGTTCCTGATCACTTGACGGCCCCTGTCCCCGCTTGAGAGCGACCAGGAGCAGGGACACCGCGGCGGGCGTCAGGCCCGGAATCCGCCGAGCCTGCCCCACCGTCCCGGGCCGGTGCGCGGACAGTTTCTCCACCGCCTCCGTACCCAGACCGCGCACGTCCGTGAAGCGGAACGTGTCCGGAATGCGCCAACGGTCGGACGCCTCCGCCTCGCGCGCCGCGGCCCGGGCGGCCTGGGCGATGTAGCCCTCGTACTTCACCTCCACCTCCACCTCCTCCGCGACCTCGGGGGCGAGCACCGGGAAGTCCTCGCGCTCTTGCGCCAGCTGCGCGTACGTCACCTCCGGGCGCTTGAGGCGCATGGCCAGACCGGTGCGCTTGAGCCGCGCGACCTCCGCCGTCACCGCGTGGGCCCGAGCCTCCGCGCGCTCCAGGGCCTCCTTCGGCAACAGCCCCACGCAATGTCCGTGACGCGCGAGCCGCAGGTCCGCGTTTCCTTCGCGCAGCTTGAGCCGGTGTTCGGAGCGGCTGGTGAACATGCGGAACGGTTCGTCCACGCCCTTCGTCACCAGGTCATCCACGAGCACCGCGCCGTGCGCTTCGTCACGGCCCACGACGAGCGCCGGTTCGCCCTTCACCTGGAGCGCCGCCTGGATGCCGGCCCACAGGCCCTGGAAGGCGGCCTCCTCGTAGCCGGAGGTGCCGTTGAGCTGGCCCGCGAAGAACAGGCCCGCGACGGCCTTCGTCTCTAGCGAGGGGTGCAGCTGCGTGGGCGG
Source organism: Corallococcus sp. AB030 (assembly GCF_003668965.1). Taxonomy (NCBI): domain Bacteria; kingdom Pseudomonadati; phylum Myxococcota; class Myxococcia; order Myxococcales; family Myxococcaceae; genus Corallococcus; species Corallococcus sp. AB030. The sequence continues at coordinate 33,511 of NZ_RAWQ01000064.1, read as the reverse complement.
CGCGAAGTCGTACTCCACCGCGTAGCCGTAGCGGACCACCTCCACGCGGGACAGGCCCGGGATGGTGCGCAGGAACTCCAGCTGCACGTCCGCGGGCATGCTGGTGGACAGGCCCGCCGGATACACGAGCGGCGACGTGGGCCCTTCCGGTTCCAGGAACACCTGGTGCCGTTCGCGAGCGGCGAAGCGCACCACCTTGTCCTCCAGCGACGGGCAGTACCGGGGCCCTCGACCCACGATGTCCCCCTGGAACAGCGGCGAGCGGTGCAGGTTGTCGCGCAGCAGCCGGTGCGTCGCCTCCGTCGTCGCGGTGAGGCCGCACATCACCGAGGGCCGACGCGGGAACGGCAGGCCCTGCTCCACCTGCGTGCGCCAGGAGAACGGCCGCACGCCCACGTCTCCCGACTGCGGCGTGACGGCATCCCAGTCGATGCTGTCGCGGGACAGTCGCGCGGGCGTGCCCGTCTTGAAGCGGCCCAGCGTGAAGCCGAGCGCGTGCAGCGACTCCGACAGGCCGCGCGCGGCTTCGTCTCCCAGACGGCCGCCGACCTCCTTCTGCTCGCCCACGTGCATGAGCGCGCGGAGGAAGGTGCCGGTGGTGAGGAGCACCGCGCGGGCCACCACCTGGGTGCCGTCTCCCAGCACCACGCCCTTCACCCTCCCCTCTTCCGCGACGACGGCCGCGACTTCGCCCTCGTGCACGGTGAGGTTCGGCTGGGTGAAGAGCACGGCCTGCATGCCGGCGGCGTAGGCGTCACGGTCGCAGAGGACGCGAGTGGCCTGCACGGCGGGGCCCTTGGAGGGATTGAGGACCTTGACGTGAGTGCCCGCGAGGTCCGCCGCGCGGCCCATCTGTCCGCCGAGCGCATCCAGCTCGCGCACCAGGTGCCCCTTGGCGGTGCCACCCACGGCGGGGTTGCAGCTCATCACTGCGGCGCGCTCGCGCTTGAGCGTCACGCCCAGGGTGGACAGGCCCATGCGAGCACACGCGAGCGCCGCCTCGCAGCCCGCGTGGCCCAGCCCCACCACGACGATGTCGTATCGGAGTTCCATCGCGTCCCGGGGGTATCACGCCCCGGCGCGTCCGTGGCAAGCCGGGCATGGGGACACCGTCCACCCGGCTGGTTCCTCACCCGCCTGGACTGCCGAGGGTGCGAGGTATTGCACGGCACTCCCGGGTCACCCGTACCTGTCACGGTGTCTGTCTGACCCAACTATGCGGCCCATGCCGGCTCGGCACACATTCGCGCGCTTTTTTGACGGGGTGCCGGGCACCTGAGGCTTCATGAAAAGACAGGCGGGCAGGAAGTGTGTCGTGGGCGTGGTGTTGAGCAGTCTGGTCCTCACTCCACTGGGGGCGACGGCTCAAGAGAATGATCAGGGAAAGGCCTGCTTCCTGGCCGCGGGGCGTTTCTACGACGACCTCGAATACGAGCATGCGTTGGAGGAGCTCGGCTGCGCCCGCCGGTTTTCGGCACGTGCGGAGGACACCGTGAGCATCTCGCTCCTGGAAGGCATCATCCTCGCGGACCTGGGGCGGACCGAAGACAGCGATGCCGCGTTCAAGGCGGCCCTGTCACTGCAACCAGATGAGCAGCTTCCCCTGGCTGTGTCTCCCAAGGTGGAGCAGCGGTTCGAGGAATTGCGACAGCAGGTGAAGGGGGAGTTGGAAGCGCAGCGGCAGCTTGCCGCGAAGCCGGTAGAGCCTCCGCCGCCTGCACCTGTCGTGGAGGTTCAACCTCCGCCCGCGCCACCGGAACCGGCCACGGTCGTGCCCCAGGCAATGCCTGTCATGCCCACGCCCCAGGTGGCCGCGAGCCGTCCGGGTTCAAGCGACGTCGCCTGGATCTCCGCGATAGCGGGAGGTGCACTGCTGGCAGGAGGCGGGCTGTCCTATGCGCTGTCCCGGCTGGAGCGCACCGCGCTCCGGAGCGATGTCGCGAACCTCGCCACGTTGGAGGACGCGAAGAACAGCGCCTCGCGGGGACGGACCTATCAAGCCGTGGGACTGGGCCTCGCGGGAGCAGGCGTGGTGGGGCTGGGCGTGTCCCTGGGCCTGTATCTGACAGCGAAGCCTTCCGGGGCAGGGGAGGGGAGTCTGGCGTTGGGCACGGATGGGACTTCGGCGTTCGTCGCGGGGAGGTGGCCGTGAACAGGCCGTGGATGTGTTTCATGGGCGTCCTGCTGATGGCCCTGCCCGCATGCACTGACTTCGATGAGGAGTTGGAGGATTTCTGCCAGCGGAACCCCGGACGCTGCGGCATCCGGGATGCCGGCGTGCGCTTCGATGCGGGCACCGGGGACGAGGAAGAACCGGTGACGTTCCAGTTCGTCCAGACGCCCCAGTCCACTTCACACGGTGAAGGCGGGAAACCACTGACGTTCTTCGTTCAAACCCAAGCCCCAGCAAGAGCGGTGGTCCAGTTCACCTGGATCTCCTCCGAGGGAACCTTGGGCCCTCCCGAGAACACCCGCGACTCCAGCCAGGTTCGATGGACGGCGCCTGCATGCCTTTGGGTGGGACCCTGGGCTTCTCTCTCGGTCATGGCCAGGGACCCACAGGGCAAGACGCTCACTGCACTTTTCCATGTCGTGGGCATTCCGAACTGCCCGAGGTGGTATTCGACGGGAACCATGACCACGGGCCGAAGGGGCCACACGGCCACGTTGCTACCCTCGGGGGAAGTGCTGGTGGCGGGAGCCTTCACCGGTTCCGGCAACGGAGGGCAAGCCGCGACCACCGAGGTGTACGTCCCGGCAACAGGGACCTGGACACGCACCGGAAACATGGCCACGGCCCGTGAACAACACACGGCCACGCTGCTGCCTTCAGGCCATGTCCTGATCACCGGTGGCCTTGCCAGCAATAACCAGCCCCTCGCCTCCGCGGAGCTCCACCTGTGGGATCGTTCCAGCAGCTATTCCCAGTCGAACACGGGGAGCATGGCCACGGCTCGGTATGGACATACCGCCACGCTGCTGACTTCGGGCAAGGTCCTCGTCACGGGCGGCTCCGGCAATGGGGGTCCAATCGGAACGTCGGTGCTGTACGACCCTGAGACAAAAACCTGGGCTGACACCGGGAGCATGGTCTCGCCTCGCCATGGGCATACGGCCACGCTTCTGCCCTCCGGCAAGGTGTTGGTGACGGGTGGCCGCGCGGATGCCGGTGGAACCGTGCTCGCCAGTGCCGAAGTCTATGACCCGGAGACGGAGCGTTGGACCTCCGCGGGACTCATGTCCGATCCGCGCCGGGACCACACAGCCACCCTGCTGCCTTCGGGCCTCGTCCTGATAGCCGGAGGTTTCACCGGATCCATTGGCTCGTCACTTGCGTCGGCGGAGGTATACGACCCATCCGCGGCCACCTGGACCTCCACCGGAAGCATGACCACGGGCCGCAATTTCCATACGGCCACACTGTTGCCCTCAGGCAAGGTTTTGCTGTCGGGTGGCAGTGGCAACAACTCCTCCTTTCTCTACGATGCCGAGCTGTACGATCCGGCCTCCAATGCCTGGACTCCCAGCGGCAACCTCGCCATGGGACGTTTCGGGCATACGGCCACGCTGCTGTCGAGTGGGCTGGTGTTGGTCACAGGAGGCGTCAGTAAAATTCCCTTCAACGAGATGGCCACCTCGGAGATGCACAACCCGGGTATCTCAACCTGGATGGCCACCCAGCTCGCGACTTCGCCCCGGATCAATGGAACGCTGACATTGCTCTCCTCGGGGAGCGTGCTCCTGGCAGGAGGCCGCTACGGCGGCGCGGCGGATGTCTCGGCCCTCTACGACCCGGTCGCGAATGCCTGGACCTATCCCGAAGGCATGCTCACGAAGCGCGACAGCCACACCGCGACGCTTCTCGCTTCAGACAAGGTCCTGATCACCGGAGGCTCGGATGAGAAAGGAACGCCTCTCGTTGCTTCGGAGTTGTATGCCCCTACGACGGGAGCGTGGACCTCCACGGGAAACATGGTCTCGAGCCGCACCGAGCACACCGCGACGCTCCTGCCCTCGGGCAAGGTGTTGGTGACAGGCGGATTTGACGGCAGTCGGTACCTCGCCACCGCTGAACTCTATGACCCGGGGAGGAGCGTCTGGGTTCTGACAAGGAGCATGAGCGAGGCGCGCGGAAGCCATACCGCCACGTTGCTACCTTCCGGCAAGGTCCTGGTGACAGGAGGCAGAGGCAGCTCCTACACGGACCTGAAATCCGCGGAGGTGTACGATCCGGAAACCGGTTCATGGACGACGGTGGCCCCAATGCCTGAGGGTCGGCGTCTCCACACAGCGACGCTGCTGCCTTCAGGAGGCGTACTCCTGGCTGGCGGTGCGGTGAACGAGGGTCCGGCCACCTCCAGCGCCGTCCTCTATGAACCCACGCGGGACCGATGGGTCACGACCGGCGGCATGATGCAGGTCCACTCAAGGCATACCGCCACCCTTCTGTACTCCGGCAAGGTGCTGATCGTCGGCAGTTCCCAATCGCGTAAAAGCGCGGAGCTCTACGACCCCGAGCGTGGAACCTGGACCCTGGCAGGCCTGACAGCGAGCACACGGGATTCCCACGCGGCGGTGCTGCTCCCTTCCGGCGAGGTGCTCGTGGCGGGCGGGTATGAATCTGGCTCCGACTTCGCCAGCGCGGAGCTCTACACCCCCTGACCCACAAGTTTGGGAGCACGCGAGGCGGGCAGTGGGAGGGGTAACAACGCCGCCCGCCTCGCGCGCACCAGTCATCGTGGATCCGTCAAGGACGCGCCTGACACACCGGTGGCGTCTCTGGCCCTTCGACGGCGATGGCATCCATGGGACCTTTCCCGCACGAGTCCCCCGGACCTCGTGCCTTCACATGGCGTCGCACACACGGGAGCCAGACCTACCCGTGCGGTGAGGGCGCATTGGGCTTTCGGACTCGAACCAGCGAGGCCGGCGGACCTCCCGTGTGCGCGACGGGGAAGGGTATAGCGGGGGGGTCTGACATTGCCGGTTCCAGGCCCTTCACCAGGGCCCGGAACCGCTCGGCGTCAGCGGGTGGCCGGGGGGTTCGACCGGCTGGGGCAGTGCACGTTCTCCGGGCAGCGCCCGTCCGACTTGGGGATGCACGCGCCGCAGCACTCCATCTCGTCCGGCCGGCACGCCGGCACGCACGCGCCGCACTGCAACATGCCGCCGCAGCCGTCATCCGCGGTGCCGCACTTCAGTCCCAGCGTGGCGCACGTCGCGCGCTGGCAGACGCAGCGGTCGTCCACGCAGGACTCGTTGGGTTTGCACCCGGGGGTGCAGGTGCTGATGGGGCCCGTAGGGTCCTTCTTCGGCTCGGCGGGCACGGGCGGGGCCACGCAGCGGCCGTGGGTGCACGTGCCGGCCTGACAGTCGCCGCAGTCGATGAACCCGCCGCACCCATCCGGCGTCCGGCCACAGGCCACCATCGCCTGCGAGCACGTGGCCGGCGCGCAGCCATCCGGCGCCACGTTGTCCCGCGACGCGCGCACGGTGCCACTACCGCTCGGCGTGCACGCGCCCCACAATCCCAATGCCAGACACAGTCCGGCCCACCGCCCCAGGCTCCGCACCACTCCCATGTCATCCGCTCCCTGGGCTCCCGTCTCGGGAGCCATGAACGGCCCCATCATGCGCACGCCGGGCTCGGATGTCCGGATGTTCGGGGCCATGCGACAGGGCAGGGGAGGGGAGGGCGCCTCAGCGCTGGATGAGCCCGCGAGCACCCTCGATGCGCTGCGCGGCGGTCCGAGCGTCCTCCTGCTTGCGAGGCGTGGGCACGTCCAGTCCGCGCTGCGACGCAGGCCGGTTCTCGATGGCGGCCAGCCACCGCTGCACGCCCGGCAGCCCGTCCAGGGACACGCCCGCCCACTCGTGCGAGCGCACCCACGCCCAGTTCGCGATGTCCGCGATGCTGTAGTCGCCGGCCAGGTACTCGTGGTCCTTCAGCCGGCTCTCCAGCACCGTGTACAAGCGGCGCGTCTCGTTCTGGTACCGGTCGATGGCGGGCTGAATCTTCTCCGGGAAGTAGCGGAAGAAGACGTTGGCCTGCCCCTGCATGGGACCCACGCCGCCCATCTGGAACATCAGCCACTGGATGACTCGCGAGCGGCCCTTCGCATCCGTGGGCATCAGCCGGCCCGTCTTCTCCGCCAGGTAGATGAGGATGGCGCCGGACTCGAAGACGGCGAAGTCGCCCTCCGCGCGGTCCACGATGGCAGGGATGCGGCCATTGGGGTTGATGGCCAGGAACGCGGGCTGCTTCTGCACCCCGGTGGAGATGTCCAGCGCATGCACGGTGTACGGCAGCGCCAGTTCCTCCAGCGCCACGGAGACCTTGAAACCGTTCGGCGTGCCCCACGTGTACAGGTCGATCATGTCACCCTCGCTTCGCGTGTGAAGAGGTGCGCTCCGTCTAACGGCGGAAGCGCACCACGCGCACGTCGAAAGCGGGGGCATCCCCCAACGCCTCGCGCATCAACTCCAGCGCGCGGTCCTCATTGAAGCTCCCGGAGCCCGCGCCGATGATGGGGAGCGCCACGGAGCGGAAGCCGTGCTCCCCGGCCCGCTCCAGCGCGTTTCGCACCGAGTCCTGGATGGACCGCGCGGACGCACGCCAGAGCATGTTGATGCCCGCGACGTGGATGATGCCCTTGAAGGGCAGGCGCCCCGGCCCGGTCACCACCGCCGAGCCCAGCGGCATGGGCCCCACGCGCGCGACCTCGCGGAACGGCGCCGTGCCACCCCGGCGCTTGATGGCCCCGGACACCCCCTGGGGCAACAGCAGCCACCAGGGGATGATGTTCCGGTTCCACGCGTTGACGATGGCGTCCACCGGCTGGTCCAGCAGGTCGCCTTCCACCAATTGCACGGGCATGGGCGCGGACTTTAGTTGGCCGGCGCCGGAGCCTGCGGGGCCTGCTGCTTGGGGACGTTCGCGAAGTCACCCGCGCGCACGAGGGTGGCCTTGCTGAAGTCCAGGTGGTTGGACAGGGCCTTGCGCACGTCCTCGGCGGTCAGCTTCTGGAGCTTCGCCTCCAGGTCCGCGTCGAACTTCAGCGTGCGCCCCAGATACAGGCCTTCGGTCAGCTGCTGCGCCAGGTTCCCATCCTGCGCCCGAGCGGACTGCCGGTACTCCAGAAGTCCCGCGCGCGCCTTGTCCAGCTCCTGCGGAGTGAAGCCCTTCTGCACCGCGCGGGTGACCTCCTCGCGCATGGCGGCCTCCAGCTTCTGGGCGTTCTGCGGCGCGTAGATGGCGTAGGTGAGGAACCAGCCCACGGTGTCCAGCTCCTGGGCGGACAGGCTGCTGCCCACGCCATAGGACAGGCCGTCCTGCTGACGCACGCGCGTGGCCAGCCGCGAGTTGAGGAAGCCACCGCCCAGCATGAAGTTGCCCATCATCATGCCGGGCCAGTCCGCGTCGTCGTCGCGAATCTGGAGCAGCTGTCCCGCGAGGAAGTACGCGTTGGCCTTGTCCGGCGTCTCCAGCACGACGGACTTCGGGGCCACGTCCTGGAACGTGCGGGGCACGCGCACGTAGGGCGCCGGGCTCTTCCAGCCGTCGAGCAGGGGGCCCACGAGCGAGGTGAGCTCCTTCGCGTCGAAGTCACCCACCACCGCGAGCTCCCCGCGCGAGGCGCCGTAGAACTTGCGATGGAAGTCGCGCGCCTGCTCCAGCGTGACGGCCTTCGCGTCGGCCAGGCGTTCGTCCAGGGTGGGCACGTAGTACGGGTGGCCCTTGGGGTACTGGGAGCTGAGCAGGCGCCAGAACGCGATGCTGGCCTGGGGCTGAGGCTCGCTGCGCTGCGACTCCAGCGAGGCCAGCCGCTCCTGCTTGAGGAGCGCGAACTCCTTCGCGTCGAACGCGGGCTCGCGCAGCACCTCGGCCACCAGCTTGAGGACCTCCGGGAGGCTCGCGCGAGGGCACTCGATGGAGACGCTGGCGCCCATCGCGCCGCCGTCCACGCCCACGCGGGCCTTGAGCTTGTCGAGCGCGTCGTAGAGCTGCTGGCGGGTGTGCTTCGTGGTGCCGCGCATCAACATGCCGCCCGCGTAGGTGGCGGCGGGCAGCTTGCCGTTCAAGGTCTCCGCGGTGCCCCAGCGCAGGTCCAGCGCCAGGTTGACCATCTCGCCGCGCGTCTTCTTGGGCAGCAGCGCGTACTTCACGCCGTTGGCCAGCTCGCCGCGCTGCACGCGAGACTCGATGTTGGCGGGGGAGGGGTCGAAGGCCTCGCCCTGGGCGACAGCGGCCTTGCCCTGGTAGCCGTCCACCATCTTCGCCACGTCCACCGCGGGCGGCAGCTCCGAGCGGTCCGGCTTCGGCGTGGGCACGAAGGTGCCCATCGTGCGGTTGGAGCTCTTGAGGTACGCGGCGGCCACGCGGGTGACATCCGCGGGAGTGACGGCCTCGATGCGGTCGCGGTGCAGGAAGAGCAGGCGCCAGTCGCCCACTGCGGCCCACTCGGACAGGAGGATGGCGGCGCGCTCGGAGTTGTTGAGGAGCAGCTCCGTCTGCTTCGCGAGGGCCGTCTTCGCGCGGTTCACCTCTTCGTCGGTGAAGGGCGTGCGGGAGGCCTCCTCCACGGTCTTGATCAGCGCTTCACGCACGGGGGGCAGGGGCTGATCCTGGCGGGCCTCGGCGCGGAAGCCGATGACGCCCGGGTCGCGCAGCTGGAAGTTGAACGCACCCGCGCGAGAGGCCTTCTTCGTCTCCACGAGCGCCTTGTAGAGGCGGCCGGACGGCACGTCGCCCAGCACCTGGGTGAGCACGTCGATGGCGGCGAAGTCGGGGTGGGCGCCCTCGGGCACGTGGTAGACGCTGGAGATGAGCTGGTTGTCGCCCACGCGGCGCAGCGTCACTTCGCGCTCACCGTCCTGGGTGGGCTCCTCGGTGTACGTGACGGGCACGGGCTCCGCGGGCTTCTGCAGCTTGCCGAAGGTGGACTGCACGAGCGCCAGGGCCTTCTCCGGCTGGAAGAGTCCGGCGATGACGAGCGTCGCGTTGTCGGGGCGGTAGTAGCGCCGGTAGAAGGCCTGGAGCCGGTCGATGGGCACGTGCTCCAGGTCCGCCTTCGCGCCGATGGTGGCCTTGCCGTAGTTGTGCCAGCGGTACGCGGCGCTCATGGTGCGCTTGAAGAGGATGCCGCGCGGGTCGTTCTCGCCGGACTCGAACTCGTTGCGGACCACGGTCATCTCGCTGTCCAGGTCCTTTCGCGCGATGAAGCTGTGGACCATGCGGTCCGCTTCGAAGGCGAGCGCCCAGGACAGGTTGTCGTCCGACGCGGGCAGGGTCTCGTAGTAGTTGGTGCGATCCAACCAGGTGGTGCCGTTGGGGCGCGCGCCGCGTTCGGTGAGGGCCTGGGGCACGTTGGGGGTGGTGGGCGTGCCCTTGAACATCAGGTGTTCGAGCAGGTGCGCCATGCCCGTCTCGCCGTAGCCCTCGTGCTTGCTGCCCACCAGGTAGGTGACGTTGACGGTGACGGTGGCCTTGGTGGGGTCCGGGAAGAGCAGGACGCGAAGGCCATTGGGCAGGCGGTATTCGGTGATGCCCTCCACGCTCGCGACGGGGGTCAGGGCGGCCGGCTTCGTCTGGGCGCGCGCGGTCGAGGAGGCAGCGGGTTTCGGAAGGGGAGCCGGGGCCCGGGCCCACACGGGCGGGGCCGCCACGAGCAGGACAGCCAGCAGGGCGAGCGGTGTACGACGCGTCATGCGGTCCTCAGGGTGCGAAGGAGTAGGCACGGGACTTCTAACCGCTCCACCGGGTCCTCCCATCCCGAGAAACCCAGGCCCACCCGGCAGGCGTCCACCCAGGGACACCCGTGGACCGTCCCAGGTCCTGTCCCGCGCTTCCAACCTCACAGGTCGTCATGTATCCTGGCGCGGATCCGATGTCAGGATGGGTTGGTAGGAGACTCGCGCGTCACCAGGGAGGGTACGGAATGGCGAAGGCGATGGGCGGGGACCTGATGCTGCAGATGCTGCAGGAGTTCCGCGAGATGCAGGAGGAGTCGGAGGTGCAGTACGCGCGAACCCAGAAGGCGCTGCGGGTGCTCCGCATGAAGTGCCGGGTCGTCTACAGGAAGACCCGGATCTTCGCGGATCAGGTCCGCGCCTTCTCGCAGGAGGTGGATGGGTTCCGCGACAACATGGGGGAGCTCACCACGCACGTCTCTGAGCTGGCGAGGGAGGTAGATGGCGTCAAACGCACCCAGACGAAGATGTTCGGTCAAATGGGTCGGATGCTGAATCACCTCGCGGATGCCCAGACCACGGACCGCAAGCGCATCGACGTCCTGGAAGTGCGCATGGACGGCCCAGGGGAGAACTGAGCCCTCCATGCGCCTCCTCACTCAGGCGTAGATGCCGCCAGGCGCCATCGCGGAGCCGGCCCCCAGGACCTCCTCCACCTCGCGGACCTCCTCGGACGTCAGCCGGAAGTCCCCCGCGTGGATGAAACCCTCCACCTGCTTCGCGCTGCGCGCCCCCACGATGGCGGCGGTGACGGCCGGATCCCGCAACGTCCATGCAAGGGCCACCTCCGCTGGAGAACGCCCATGCCTCGCGCCCACTTCACGCATGCGCTCCACCAGCGACAGGTGATGCGACAACTTCGGCTCCTGGAAGTCCGCGCTGCCGCGGCGCCAGTCGTCATCTGGCATCGCCAGGATGCGCTCGCGTGTCATCGCCCCTGTCAGCAGGCCGGACGCCATGGGTGAATACACAATCACCCCGATGCCCTGTTTCTGGCAGTAGGGCAGCAGTTCGTCCTCGATGTCCTGATGGATGAGCGAGTACCGCGGCTGCAACGACGTGACCGGAGCAATGCGCCGCACCCGCTCCAGCTGCGAGACATTGAAGTTGGACACGCCCAACCAGCGCACCTTGCCCTGCCGTTGCAGCTCCGCAAGCGCCGTCCATCCCTCTTCAAGCTCCGCCTCGTCATCCACCGGCCAGTGCACCTGATACAAATCAATGGCATCCACCTTCAGCCGGCGCAGCGACGCCTCACACTCCTTGCGCACCGAGTCCGGCTTCAACCTGCGGCTGACCTTGCCCTCGTCATCCCAGACCATCCCGCACTTGGTGAAGACATACGGGCTCTTGTCCCGGCCCTTCAGCGCCCGGGCCACCACGTCCTCGGAGTGCCCCAGCCCATACACCGCCGCCGTATCAATCCAGTTGATGCCCGAATCCAACGCGCGCTGGATGGCTTCAATGGACTGCGCGTCGTCCTGCGTGCCCCAGGCGAACGCCCAGCCGCCCCCTCCAATGGCCCACGCGCCGAACCCCAGCGCCGTGAGGTCCATGTCGGAATTGCCCAACCGTCGCTTCTGCATCCCGTGCCTCCCGGGGCCGGATGCCCCCTGGTTCCCCTGGCTCCAAGAAGCACGGTGTGCACCGCGGCGGCCCTCGCCCGGGGCCGGATGCTGGCCCGCCCCCGGGCCACCAGGAGGGGCGGGCCCTGGCTCCCCGTCCGCCGTCCATCAATGCATCGCACGCAAGCGTCGTCGGACGCGCGCGTTGATGGTAGGCCGCCAGATGGGGGAACGCCCCTCGGGTACTTGGGCACCAGGAGTCCTTCCGGATGAAACGCTTCTTCATTGGCGCGCTGGCCTTCATTGGAGCGCTGTCCATCCTCTTCGTGGTGGGTGTGGTGGGGCTGTTGATGCTCGCGGCATCGAGCAAGCCAGGCGTGCCGTCCAACCTGGTGCTGGAGCTGGACCTGCAGCAGCCGCTGCCGGAGTACACGCTGGACACGTCCCTGGCGGGCGCCTTCGGCGAGGAACCCACGTCACTCCGGGACGTGGTGGAGGGCCTGGAGAAGGGCGCCACGGACCCCCGGGTGAAGTCGCTGGTGGTGCGAATCGGGCAGCCGGGCAGCTCGGCGCAGGTGCAGGAGCTGCGGGACGCGGTGAAGGCCTTCCGCGCGTCGGGCAAGCGGGCGGTGGCCTACGCGGATGGCTTCGGTGAGGCGGGCAACGGCACGGGCGCCTACTACCTCGCGAGCGCCTTCGACGCCGTCTACATCCAGCCCTCCGGCGACGTGGGGCTCACCGGCCTGGTGATGGAGACGCCCTTCGCGCGCGACGCCTTCGCGAAGTTCGGCGTGAAGCCGGAGTTCGGCAAGCGCGCCGAGTTCAAGAACGCCGTCAACACCTTCACCGACGAGTCCTACGGCCCCCACCAGCGCGAAGCCACCGAGGCCTTCGGCGGCGGCCTCTTCCAGCAGGTGGTGAAGGGCGTGGCCGAGGGCCGCAAGCTGACCGAGGACGAGGTGCGCGCGCTCATCGAACGCGCGCCCTTCATGGGCCAGGCGGCCGTGGACGCGAAGCTGGTGGACGGGCTGCGCTACCGCGACGAGATCCACGACGAGCTGAAGAAGCAGGCCGGAGACGGCGCGGAGTTCCTCTACGTGGACAAGTACCTGGAGCGCGCGGGCCGGCCGCACCAGACGGGCACCACCATCGCGCTCATCTACGGCGTGGGTGAGGTGCTGCGCGGCAAGAGCCAGTCCAACCCGCTCTCCGGCGGCCAGGTGATGGGCGGCGACACGGTGGCGGCGGCCTTCCGCAAGGCGGTGGAGGACCCATCCGTGAAGGCCATCCTCTTCCGCGTGGACAGCCCGGGCGGCAGCTACTCCGCCAGCGACACCATCCGCCGGGAGGTGCAGCGCGCGCGTGAGGCGGGCAAGCCCGTCATCGTCTCCATGGGGACGTACGCGGCCAGCGGCGGCTACTTCGTGGCCATGGCCGGGGATAAAATCGTCGCCCAGCCGGGCACGCTGACGGGGAGCATCGGCGTGTACAACGGCAAGTTCGTCACGTCGGAGCTGTGGGCGAAGCTGGGCGTGAACTTCGACACCATCGCCTTCGGCAAGAACGCCACCTTCTCCAGCTCCGACCAGGAGTTCACCCCCGAGCAGCGCGCGCAGCTGGAGTCCGAGCTGGACACCATCTACCTGGACTTCACCAGCCGCGCCGCCCAGGCGCGGAACATGCCGCTGGAGAAGCTCCAGGCGGTCGCGAAGGGGCGCGTGTGGACGGGCGAGGACGCGCTGGAGCGCGGGCTGGTGGACGCGCTCGGCGGCTACCCGAAGGCGCTGGAGCTGGCCCGCGAGGCCGCGAAGCTGGAGAAGGACGCCCCGGTCCGCATCGTCGTCTTCCCGCGCCCCCGGCCCACGGGCCAGGTGCTGTCGGAGCTCCTGGGCAAGCACGAAGCGGACAACAGCGATGACGAGGCCACCGGCCACGCCGCCATGTCGTCCCAGGTGCTGGAGCAGGTGCGGGCCGTGTACCGCGTGGGCGCGAAGCTGGGCCTCACCGGGCAGGGCGCGGAGGGGCGCATGCTGTACGCGCCGCTTCCGGAGGTGCGCTGGTAGCTCAGACGTGCAGCGGGACCGGGACGCGGCCTTCGTTGGGCCGCACCGGTCGCCCGAAGATGCTGTGGTAGCGCAGGGTGTGTGACGCGCAGCGGTGACGGCGCGGGTCGAACACGAGACAGCTGGCCACCGGTCCGGCGTAGACGTGCAGCGTGATGCCCGGCGCGTTGCCGGCGATGCTCACGCGGTGGATGGAGGTGCCCGGGTCGCGGAAGTCCACGTGCCCGGCGCCCACCGGCCCCACGCGTACCGGCGCCCCCAGCCGCGCCATGCCAGGCTGAGTTCCGCCCTCCAGCAGAGGGTAGTTCTCCAGGAGGAACTCGCCGCGCTGGATGCTGAACCAGCACTCCTGACCGTCATGGTCATGGATGGGCGAGGCCACGCCCGGCGACCAGCAGTTGACGATGACCTCCATGCCCTCGTCGCGGTGGACGAGGTTGCGCGTGTAGCGGCCCGGTAGGAAGTGCAGGTAGGGCTTGAGGCTGGAGGGCTCCAGGTGCAGCCCCGCCATCCGCGCGTCCACCCCCGCGAGTCCCCCGGGAGCGGCACGGCGCGCGCGGAGCATCCGCACGAATTCTCTCAGGCACGCGTCAGCCATGCGTACAGGCTAGGAACGTCTGCGACATCCGGCCACCCTTGGGTCTGCCAATGAACGTCCGCTTTGTCGTCCCCCCCTCAAGGATTGAGGCGGGGTTCGTTGAAGGACGGAGAAACCGCGGGAAGGCGTGGCCGAACGGCACCTTCTGGGTCCGAGCAGGCAACCAGCACCTGGCTGCAACTCGCCTCCTACGGTTTAACTGTAATTTTACACCCTCCTGACGTACAGGGGCAGGAGTGGTGGGCAGGTCGTCCCGGCCGGAGCACGGAGGGGGGCCGGAGGAGAACGAGATGAAGAAGCGCCTGGGGGACATCCTGCTCGCGCGGGGTGTGGTGGATGCATTGCAGTTGCAGTCGGCGCTGGCGTACCAGCGCAAGTGGGGCGTGGCGTTGGGGCAGGTGGTGGTGGACCAGCGCTTCTGCACGGCGGAGGCGGTGCTGTCCGCGCTGGCGGCCCAGTCCGGCGTGGAGTCGGTGGACCTGGACGCCTGCCCGCTGGACGCGTCGCTCGCGAGGCTGATTCCGTGCAAGGTGGCGGAGGCCCACCGCGTGGTGCCGCTGCGGCTGGAAGGGCAGGGGCTCCGGGAGGTGCTGGTGGTGGCCCTGGCCGCGCCGGCGAGCCTGGCCACGCTGGACGTGGTGAAGAGCGTGTCCGGCAAGGCGAGGGTGGTGCCCCGGCTGGCCACGGACGCGGCGCTGGGACGGGCCATCGGGCGGCTGTACCGGGGTGAGCCGGCGACGCCGCAGCGCCGTCCCGGGATGGAGAGCTTCACCCTGCCGGAGTGGGAGGAGTCCATGCCCCTGGTGGTGGGCCAGTCCCTGGCGGAGCTGACGGACATGCTGGCGCCGGAGCCCGTCCGCGAACCCGTGCGGCAGGCGGACAGCGCGAACCTGCCCATGCTGGCGCCGCTGGAGTTCCCCTGGGCACCGGCGCCGAAGCCGCGCGTGACGGAGCGCGAGCAGGTGCTCGTGTACGGCTGGGGCGCGGACGCGGCGGCGGGCCTGGTGCAGGTGCTGAGCGGGGCGGGGTTCACGGTGAAGGTGGCGAGCACGGGGGACGTGTGCGCCGCGACCGAGGCGCAGGTGGTGGTGGCGCCGCTGCCCGCGATGGAGGTGCTGGCGCAGCGGCTGCGCGCGCAGGTGCTGGTGGCGGGCAAGGCGCCGGAGCGGGACCTGCCCCGCGCGCAGGCCGTGCATGCGCGGGGCTTCGTGGCGGCGCCGGTGGATCCGGATCTGCTGCTGCGCTCCGTGCGGCGGCTGTCGCGCGCCTCCGACGAAGCGCGCCTCAAGCACGCGAGCTGAAGCCGCGGCTTCAGGGCACCGCGACGAGCCGGGGCATCTCCTCCGGCGCGTCGGGGAGCCACAGCGAGCCGAGCTCCAGGGGGACGGAAGTAAAGGGCTCGGCGCGCACCAGGGCGTCGTCCTCGTGGCTCGCGGTGAGGAGCCAGCCGCGCTTGAGGCGCTGGTAGACCTCCAGCGTGCGCGCGACGGGATCCACCAGCCAGACGTAGGACACGCCGGCCCGCGCATACAGGGGCAGCTTGCGGGCCCGGTCCAGCGCGGTGGTGGCGGGGGTGAGGACCTCGCAGACCCAATCCGGCACCAGGGTGAAGAAGGCGGCGCCGGGCTCCGGCGGGGCGGCCACGCGCTCACGACGCCAGGCGGCCAGGTCGGGCACGAGGATGTCCTCGCCCAGGTGCAGCTCCGGCGCGCGCAGGAGGCACCAGCGGCCGTTGCCGCCACGGCGCGTATCCAGCCGCTCTCCCAGCTCCACGCCCATCATGAAGGCCGCGCGAGCGGGCGCCACGGAGAGGCGGGGCGAGGCCACCAACTCGCCATCGAGGATTTCCCCGACCCAGCCCGACGGAAGCGCCGAGAGCAGGGAGTGGGAGGTGGGTTGAAGGTGCTGAAGTGCCGTCATGAATCCTCGGGGAGCGCCGGTGAACGCGAGGCATTCTAGGGAGGGGTCTGACATGCGGACCGCCACCCCCGAAGGCGCTACTTCCCGATGCAGAAGCGCTGGAAAAGGGTGTCCAGAAGCGCTTCGGAAACGCTGGTTCCGGACACCTCGCCCAGGGCCTCCAGCGCGAGCCCCACCTCGCCGGAGAGGACCTCCAGGGTGGACACGCGTGACGCCGCTTCGGCACGGCCCAGCGCCTCGGCGGTGCGACGCAGGGCGTCCGAGTGACGCTCGGAGACCAACGCTACCGCGGAGGGAGTGCCACCGCCCCACAGCCGCGTGAGCACGGAGGTCCGGAGCGCCTCCACGCCCTCGCCCGTGAGGCCGCTGACGCGCGGCGGGGCAGGGGAGGGGAGGGCGGCGGAGCCGTGTTCCTCCCGAGCCCCCGGCATCACGTCGCACTTGCCGGTGACGGAGAGCACGGGCGTGGCGCCAGCCTCGCGCGTCCACGACGAGGCCTCGTCCCGCGAAGTCCCCGGAGGCAACACGAGCACGGCCAGGTCCACGGCCGCGAGCAGCTCCCGCGTGCGCGCGATGCCCAGGGCCTCCACGCGTCCGGGCGCCTCGCGCAGGCCAGCGGTGTCGTAGAGGGTGACGCCCAGGCCGTCCCATTCGACGCGAGCCTCCAGCGCGTCGCGGGTGGTGCCGGGCTCGTCGTCCACCAACGCGCGGGCCTCGCCCACCAGCCGGTTGAACAGCGTGGACTTGCCCGCGTTCACCGGGCCGTACAGCGCCACGCGAGCGCCCTGGCGCACCAGCCGTCCACGGCCCACCTCCGCGCGCAGCGCCTCCGCGGCGGAGCGCAACGCGGTGACGCGAGGGCCAGCTTCCGCGTCCGCGCCCTCCGCCTCTTCAGGGAAGTTGAGGACGCCTTCCAGGTCCGCGTGCAGCTCGCGCAGCGGCGTCTCCAGCGCGCGGATCCGCCCGGCCAACGCACCGGACAGACCGGCCGCCGCGGCGCGCACTGCCGCCTCCGAATCCGCGGCCACCAGGTCCGCGACCGCCTCCGCGCGGGTCAGGTCGATGCGGCCATTCAGGAACGCGCGCCGGGTGAATTCACCGGGAAGCGCCGGACGCACGCGCTCATCTTCCAGCGCCCGCGCGAGCAGCAGCCGCAAGAGGCGAGGACTGCCATGCGCCTGGAGCTCCACCACGTCCTCGCCGGTGAAGGACCGGGGCGCCTGGAAGTAGAGGAACAGTCCCTCATCCAGCACCGCGCCCGCCGCGTCCACGAACGACGCCAGGTACGCATGGCGCGGAGTGGGAGACGCGGGGACACCGGGCGCCAGCCTCCGCCCCACTTCCAGCGCGGCCGGTCCGGACACGCGGAGGATGCCCACGGCCCCCGCGACGGGTGCGGTGGCGAGCGCGACGATGGTGGAGGAGTCAGACGTCATGGAGGGCAGGGGAGCACCGGCGGACGGGCGCACGCATGACTCCCACCCTCGAGTCCCTACCGGACGCCCTGCGGCGGAGTGGAGCCGCGAGCGGCGCGCTCCACGACGTCGCGGTGCTCCTCGATGTACTTCTCCACCTCGGCGTCGTCGACCGCCAGGTCGCGCAGCACGCCCGGGTAGACGAAGCGGAACGCCGGGGACTCCTCGTCCCCTCGCAGGCGGAAGCTCATCTTCAGCACCGCCGCGCCGTACAGCTTGTCCTTCAAACCCTTCGACTTACCCATTCGCTCCTCTCGCGCCCGCCAGCGGCCCCGAAGCGGGCACACCTGCTCAGGCGTCGACGTCGTCCTCGTCGTCGTCCGGCAGCAGGCTCCGCTTGGGCATCGGGGCGGGCTTCGCCGGGGTGAACACCACGCGTCGGTTGCGGCCTTCGCCTTCCGCCGCCACCTTCACTCCACCCACTCCTTCTACTGCCTTCAGGACGCGCGCGCGGTCCTCAGTCTTCATCGCGGCGAACGCATAGAAGCGCCCCAGGCTGGCGGACTTCTCCGCGAGCTTGCGGACGGCCTCCCGGAACACCGGATCCTCTTCGACCTGCAGCGTGCGCTCGTCCGCCTCCGCGCTCTTCGCGGGGGCCTGTACCTGCTTCGCGGCCTGCTGCGCCGGCTGACCACCCCGGGCGTTGCGCTGCTGCGGCTGCGCGGCCGGAGCAGGCGCCGCGGCCCGGGCCGGCTGCTGCGCGGGAGTGGCGGCAGCCGCCTGCGCCACGGACGTGACCGGAGCGGCAGCGGCTGCCGGCTGCTGCGCCGCCGCCGCGTCACGGCGCGGCCGGGGCTCCGGGTGGGCGCCCGCGCCCAGCATCACCCAGCGGCGCTCCACGCCGGGGCGGTGGAGCATCTTGTTGAGCAGGAACTGAAGCGAATCCAGCACCTGGCTGCGCTTGCCCGGCTCCACGCCCGGAGGCGCGCCGGACTCGAAGTGGAGCGCCACGGACAGGCTGCCGTCGGTGGCGTCCTGCAGGTCCAGCCGCGCAGGGAACCCCATCAGTCCGAGGATGTCCGTGAGCAGCTTCTCCACCCGGGGGCGGAAGTCCCCGCCGCCCGCCACCACCTGTGCCCCGCTCACTTGCGTTTGCCTCCCCCGGCGGTGACGACCGCCGGCGTCCCGCCGCCCGTCTGGTTCTTCTTGTTGCGGTCCAGCCACTTGCGCAGGCCCCACTGCTGGCCGATGGAGAGCACGTTGTTCGTGAAGATGTAGAGCGACAGGCCGGCCGGGTACTGGAGCAGCGTGAAGGTGAAGATGATGGGCATCACCCAGGTCATCATCCGCGCCTGCGCCGCGTCCATCATCTGCGGCTGCATCTTCTGCGTGATGATCATCGACACGCCCAGCGCCAGCGGCAGGATGTACGTGGGGTCCTTGTAGGTGAGGTCACGCCAGATGGGGCCGAAGAAGGGCTCGCCGTAGATTTCGAAGCTGTTGCGCAGCGACGTGAACAGGGCAATCCACACCGGCATCTGGATGAGCAGCGGCAGACAGCCGCCCAGGGGGTTCACCTTCGCCTCCTGGTACAGCTTCATGATCTCCATGTTCTGGCGCTCTTTGTCGTCCGCGAACTTCTTGCGGATCTCCTCCATCTTCGGCTGCAGCACCTTCACCGCCTCCATGCTGACCATGGAGCGGTAGGTGAGCGGCAGCAGCACCAGCTTCACCACCACGGTGAGCAGGATGATGGCGACGCCCCAGTTCCCCACGATGCCGTGGAAGAACTTCATGACGGCCAGGAGGATCTTGCAGACCACCGCCCAGATGCCGAAGTCGACCGTGTCCTCCATCATGGGATGGAAGGTCGTGGTGGACAGGCCGGCCACCGAGCGCAGCTCCGCGCCGGGCACCAGGCGCAGCAGGTCCGGATCCTTGGGGCCCGCGTAGCCGCCGAAGCGGAACGTGGCCACCTGGCCGGGGGCCACGTTGAGCGGGAAGCCCGCCGACACTTCGCGCGCGGTGGGAGTGGCGGTCAGCGTGCAGTGGCCGTTGAGCGCGCCGTCCAGCGGGTAGAGCGCGGACAGGAAGTACTGCTGGTTGATGCCGAAGAAGGAGATGGGACCCTTCGTCTCCTCCGGCGGCTTGTCGCCCGGGGACAGGTTGTGGAGCTTGTCCTCCACCCAGCACGTGGAGCGGCTCAGGTTGCCCACGCCGCCGAAGAAGGACGGCGCGTGCTCGAACTCCGGATCGATGGCGCGGCCGTAGTGCACCTTGAGCTCGCCCGACTGCGCCTGGGCGGAGGTGTTGCGCACCTGGAGGGTGTAGGTGAACTCGAAGCCCTCGCGCGGCCACAGCACCGTCTTCGTCACCTCCCACGGACCCTGGCGGCCGGTGAACACCACGCTGCCGCCGTTGTCGGTGGGGCCCTCCTGCACGGCGTAGCGGGTGTTCGCCGCCAGCGGAGCAGCGCCCTCAATCGTCACCGCGAGCGGCAGGGGCTGGCCGGGGACCGGGTGCGCCACGTTCATCTGCGGCGGCGGGGGGATGTCCTTGCCGAAGAGCTTCTCGAAGCCCTCCTTGACGGTGAGCGACTGCTGCTCGCGCATCTTCGTGCCCTGGAGCACGGCGGAGGTGAGGCCGGCGCCCTCCGAGGAGAAGGTGTACTTCACCTCCGGGCGGGCGAACTCCGCGGTGCGCGCGGGGGGCGGCGGGACCTCCGCGTGGGTGCCCGCGTCCTCGCCTGCCGCACCCGGCGGCGGCACGGCGGCCATGCCCGGGGTGCCGGCGTCCAGCGTGGCGGCGACTTCAACGCCCGCGTCCGTCCCCTCCGCGCCCGGGGGCGGACCCTTGGGGGCGAAGAAGAAGGTGTAGGCGGCGGTGGCGGCGAAGGAGAGGGCGAGCGCCAGGAGCAGCCGCTTCTGTGAATCGTTGGACTGGGGCGACAGCGGGTCGTTCGTCATGGAGTTCCCTATGCCCCGGCGGCACGGCGCCGGAGGGCGGGCGGAAGCAAACCGTCAGGGGACGGGATCGAATCCACCGGGGTGGAATGGCTGGCAGCGCAGCAGGCGCCAGACGGTGAGGGCGCTGCCCTTGAACCCGCCGTGCTTCTCCAGCGCCTGCATGGCGTAGGTGGAGCACGAGGGATGGAACCGACACGCCTTCGGCAGCAGCGGCCCCAGGAACCGCCGGTAGAAGCGGATGGGCAGGGCGATGACGAAGGCGAGTGGACTCATGGGGCGGGCTCTTTAGGAGGCACGCGCGGTGCCGGAAAGAGCCGTTGCAGCTTACGGGTGACACCGTCGAACGCACGGGAAACTTGCGCGAAGGAGGCTTCCTTCGCCGAGGAGCGAACGACCAGGACTACGTCGAGACCGGGGGGCCATTGCCCGCGGTGCTTGCGAAACAGCTCGCGGAGCACTCTGCGCAGGCGTGCGCGCACCACCGCGTTGCCCACCTTGCTGGAAACGGTGAGGCCTACGCGGGAGTGCGCCCGGGAATTGCGTTGAACGAGGGCCAGGAGGCAGTCGGACGGAAGCTTCTGACCGCCCTCCTGGACTTCAAGAAACTCACGCCGCTGGAGCAGGCGAAAGGCCTTGGGGAAGCGCTCGTCGGTTGCCTGAGGCACCCGCGGCGCCGCTCCCTCGGCCATCGTCCGTGCGTCCAGTTACTTCTTGAACGACGACACCACCAGGCGCTTACGGCCCTTGGCGCGGCGGCGCTTGAGGACATCCCGGCCGCCCTTGGTGGCATTCCGCTTACGGAACCCGTGGGCGCGGTTGCGCCGGATCTTCGACGGCTGGTACGTGCGCTTGGACACAACGACTCCTGAGAGCTGAAGGCGGCACCTGGGAACTTCCGGCGCGACCCGTACAGTGGAAAGGGGGCGTCCGTAACCCTAATTCTTGGACAAGTCAATCAAGGATCACCTGCGCCGACCGAACAGCCCTGCGCCGGGTGGACTTGGCGATCATGTAGGAAAAGGGGGCAGGGGGCAAGGAAGAGGGTTTGGCTGAAGGACCCTGGGTCCGGCGTAGGGCGGGCCCGATCCAGGTCCTTCGCTGTTGACCCACGAGTGGTTGGCCGGTTGAACGGGCGTGGCCATGCGCCTCCCTGCCTGCATCCTGCTTTTGCTCCTAGCCTCGGCGTGCGCTCCCTCAACGCCCCTGAAGGCCCGCACGACCTCTTCCTTGAGAGTCGCCAACCTCCATAGGGCGTCAAAACTGCCCTGGAGTGATGAGGGACGATGCGTCGTCCAGGAGGCTTCTTCGCCTTGGTCCGTGGTGGTGGAGCGCTGCTTCGGAGCGCTGGACCATCACCGGATCCGGTTTCACGATCCGACGGGACGTTGCACGGTCGCCTCCGCTGGAGCTGCAACCCTGGGCCTTGGAGTTTGTGTCCTTGTCGCTCCTGAAATCGTCATGGGCGCAGTCATCATCACAGGGGTTGTCGTGGTGGGGGTCGCCATCAAAGAGGGACTGGACGCGTACGAGTTCCGCCAGCTCTATCCCGAGGAAGCTGGGGCCATGCGAGGAACGCAGGCCGTTCCCCGGGAGACCGTGGCGAAACGGAAGCCCAAGCTTGAACCCGACCCTGTCGGGAAGGACTGGCAGCCCCCGATACCTCCCGACGCCTTGGACCGGACGCGCCATCCCAGGTGCGAGCCCATTCCGGTCAAGCACCGGGGAGGAGACGACGCGCACAACCGGTGTGCCGACAGGATTCCACCGAATCGCTACCCCGGCCATGACGTGCTCGTGAACGGCAAGCACTTCGATGCGTTGCAATTCGGTGTGCGCGTGCTGTGGGAAATCAAGACCGACCAGTTCGACACGTACAGCGACTTCCTTCAAGCGCAGGTGGTCAGGGACCAGGTGGCCGAGCTGCTGGAGGAGCGAGACATCGCGGGGGCATGTGGCTACGCCTTCGTGGTGGGCGTGAGCAGCGAGGCGCATAAAGCCGCGCTGAAGGAGATTGCCGACGAGTTGGATATCGTCGTCACGGGGTGCGGACGATGACGACGCGCGACCGCCTCATCCTGAATGTCCATGCGCCGGCTCTAACGATGGACGACGGCCGTACGCTCGCTGTCGTTGAAGGCATGGAACGGGCGATGCCCGGCATGCGTCTGGCGTGGGAGATATCCAAGGAAGGAAAGCCCGTCGCGCTATCTCAGCGAGACGCGTGGCTCGCGGCCTCAGCAGCGCGAGGAGAGTTTCCACTCATCTGCAACGGAGACGAGGACTACCCCGTGACGATTTCCGGACTGCGCAGATCCGCCAGTTCGAGTCCGGGCAGACAACCTCAACTCCAGGTCCATGCGAAGCTGCCTCAGGACACAGCCGGCATCGCGGCGGCAGCGGATGTGCTGGAGCACGTCGCGGAGGGTATCCGCGCATATTGGGGGCTCCTGGCGCCGTCATCCGTGATGCAGGTCATCGCGGATCAAACAGGTCCGAAGCGACATGGACCTGAAAGGCCACCTCTCGGCCTGCCCGCCCTCAAGCTCCCAGAAGCGATTTCCGCTCCAGAGATTCCACGCCACCTGGGTTGGCTGAACTACTGGTCTGCCTCAGCCGCGATGGCCATCGGGTTCCCGGACCCTTCGCGTGACGCCGAGTTGCTGTCACGTGCCCGGCGCACGGCTACTGGCGGGTGGGTGGTCCGGCTCACGGATGCTCCGCTCGACCTGGGAAACCGCGCGCACCTGGCAGCACTTCTGTGGGCCTACGAGCGTTTTCCGGAAATAGGCGGACGGTCAGTGCCTTGATCACACGAAAGTGCCAGCCCACGCTCTGCACTCCTAATCCGCGTGTCAGACCTCCATGGCATACCCAAGGCGTAGGAACGAGAGATCGACTTCGTGCCATGCCTTCCTCTGGATCTTTGGGCGCCCAAATGTCACCACCCCCTCCAACATCGCCTTCACCCAGAATCCTTGATGAGCGGCTCATGCTCCTATTGGAGGCGCTCGCGCTGCTGCCGGATGTAAAGCCGCGCCTGGCAAAGCAGACCCTTGACGATTTCGACAACGACTTCTCCAACGAGCACTACAACGCCTACAGACGGAACGAACCATGGGCGCAGTCCTATGTCCGAGAGGATGGAACTCCTCTCCCCAAACCACCGGATCCCCGACGACGGGAACCCAGCCCGGGTTTGATCATCACACCCTCGGACCTGGAGGAGTGCTTCAAAAGCCGCGAGCGCAACCGGGTGACCCCTGCAGGTGCGATCCTGCTCATCCGAATGTATGAGGCGGGACTCTTCGAGCTGCGCAAGAAGCGGGCGAGCCCGGGTGACCCTGTGAAACTTCGGGCGTATGCCAACTCTCTTCCGGAGATCCTCGAAGCAATGCGCAAGGATGAAGAGGCCCGGCAAGCACGTGCCCTCTTGATCGATCAGCCAGAACGCATCACCGAGCAGGACTTCACATACAGCCTGCTCAACAGCGTATTCATCCGCCACCATGGTTTACAGGGCGGATCCATCCAAATGAGGATTGGGGGCCTGCTCGTGACCAAGAGCGTGTTCATCTATTGGAGTAACTCTGGGAAGAGTCACGACTCCGATGTCATCTTCTCGTGGGTTTCTGCTGATGGAACGGCCCAGAAGATTCAGAAGGAAAGCCTGTACGCCAACAATCGCCACAATGACCCTGACCGCAACTGGGGCCTGGGGCGGGAATGAGCCGACGCGTGCGGAGGCCGCAAGGGCCCTTCAGAACAACCGGCGCGGCACCCCGGATGTTTCGAACAGGAAGTCCCGGGACGCGGTGACCCGCTGACGCAGGCCCTCCAGGTCCACGTCCACCAGCGCCCCGCGCCACTTGCGGACTTGTCCGGCCACGATGACGGTGTCCACGTTGCTGCGCTCCATGAGCGTCACCACGCCGCCCTTCACCAGGTAGCGGCGGCCCGCCTTCCCCGTGTCCTGTGACATCGTCTCGCGCACGGGCACCGTCCCCCGTCGAAGACATCCCGCGCCCAGGAGCAGAGCCCCCGCGAACAGCGCGCTCCTGCGCGTCAGCCCCGCTCCACGATGCGGTTCACACATCCCGCCGCTCCCAGGCCTCGAGGGTTCCCTCCCATGCTGCCGGGAGCAGGGGAGGGCCACGGACGGACCTCCGCCATCCGTCCAGCGCAGGACGTCCCGGACACACCGGTGGATCCGTTCAGGTGGCTCCACGGACCACCTCGCACAACCCACCGGAACGGCTCGCGCTAGAGGCGAAAAAGCGGATCCACCGGGAGTGATCATCCCCACCCGCCAGGGCGCCCCGCTGATCCGTGCTACAGGCCGGTTCCTTGATCAGCCGGAGAGCGGGTGTTAGCACCGCCGAACGCCCGCGGGTTCCCTCGTTCCGCGCCGTCCCTGAGCCTCCAAGTGAACGCCCTCGCCCAAGCCCCTTCGCCTTCGCTTCCCAGTGCCGGCGTCATCTGGACCCGCACGCTGGAAGCCATCCGTCAGGAGGGGCTGCACTACGCCCTCACCTGGCTGGAGCGGATGCGCCCCATGGAGGTGCGCGAGAACGCCCTGGTCCTGGGCGTGCCGGACCGCTTCTTCCGCGACTGGGTGGATGACCACTACCGCGCCATGCTGGAGACGCACCTGGCCCGGCTGGAGCCGTCCCTGGGCCGCGTCGCCTATGAGGTCGTCGTCGGCATCCCGCCGTCCGCGGACCTGCCACCCACGCCCATCGTCAAGGTGAACTCGCTGCGGCCCGCGCGGCTCAACCCGCGCTTCACCTTCGACACCTACGTCGTCGCGGACAGCAACCAGCTCCCCGCCGCCGCCGCGCAGGCCGTGGCCCACCGGCCGGGCCACAACTACAACCCGCTCTACATCTACGGCGGCACCGGCCTGGGCAAGACCCACCTGCTCCAGGCGGTGGGCAATCACATCTGGGAGAAGGACCCCACCCAGCGCATCGTCTACCTCTCCAGCGAGCAGTTCACGAACGAGTACGTGGAGAGCGTGCGCGAGCACCGCATGACGGACTTCCGCCGGAAGTTCCGCGAAGAGTGCGACGTGCTGCTCATCGACGACATCCAGTTCCTGGGCAAGCGCGAGGAGACACAGAAGGAGTTCTTCTACACCTTCGAGACGCTCTTCGGCCTCAACAAGGCCATCGTGCTCACCAGCGACATGGTGCCCGCGGAAGTGCCCGGCATGGAGGACCGCCTGCGCAGCCGCTTCGCCATGGGCCTGATGGCGGACATCCGCGAGCCCTCCTACGAGACGCGCGTCGCCATCCTCCAGAAGAAGGCGGAGCAGGAGGGCCTCGACCTGCCGGACCCCGTGGCGCACTTCATCGCCAAGCACGTGCAGAAGAACGTGCGCGAACTGGAAGGCGCGCTCGTGAAGCTGTCCGCGATGCACAGCCTCACCAAGCAGCCGGTGACGGAGGAGTTCGCGTCCCAGGTGCTGCGCGACATCCTGCCCGCGCAGCGCGCCGTGGACGTGGACGCCATCCAGCGCGAGGTGGCCCGCTTCTACAAGGTGACGGTCGAAGCGCTGAAGGAGGACCGGCGCCACAAGGCGCTCGCGCACGCGCGCCAGGTGGCCATGTACCTGAGCCGCAAGCTGACGAAGAGCTCCTTCCCGGAGATCGCCTCGCGCTTCAACAAGGACCACTCCACCGTCATCTCCGCCGTGCGCAAGGTCGAAGGCCTGCGGGAGACGGACGCGGCCGTGCACCGCGACCTGTCGGAGCTGGAGACGAAGCTCGGCGGCATGTAGCCGTCTCAGGGTGCGGCCGGCTGTGACGGGGCGGACACCTCCTCGAGCGTCCTGCCGCTCTCCTGGTCGCTGAGCTCCGCCGAGACATCCCCCAGCGAGAGGATGCCCACCAACCGCTTCTCCCGGTTCAACACCAGGATGCGGCGGATCTGCGAAGCCCTCATCTTCTGGGCCGCCTGGGTGAGGTCGTCATCGTCGTAGACGAACTCCACGCCCCGGGTCATCGCCTGGGCCACCTGGGTGCGCTCGGCGTCCAGTCCCTGCGCCACCGCGCGGATGACGATGTCCCGGTCCGTGACGATACCCACCAGCTGGTCGCCATCACACACGGGGATGGGGCCCACGTTCAGCAGGCGCATCTTCTCCGCGGCGACCCTCAGGGAATCAGACGGGCGGACGACCTCCACGTCGGATGTCATTACGTCGCTCACTCGTTGCGTTGCCATGGCGTCTCTCCTGTGGGGTTCCTCCTTCAGCGTGGGCACCGGTCTGTCCGCTGGCATGCGCCACCCTCGCGGGTGTCTGTCCATTTCCCCGGGCTTCGGGCATGCTGAGGCTTCGTGGGCCCTCCGGGGTCCGCGCATCGGGACGCCCGGCCGGAGGCGCTCCCCCTCACGCGTTGCTTCCGACATGCCCTCCATCCCCTGGTTGCGTGCCTCCGGCCTTGCTGTCGCCGTGCTGTGTCTGTCTGCCTGTGACAGCGACTCGGACACCACCGAGCTGCGCTTCGGCATCAACCCGTCGACCTACATGCGTCCGCTGACGGCGGAGGCCTCGCCGTCCCGGCGGATGACGATGGACGCCCCGCTCGCGTCGCCCACCTTCTCCTCGAACGACGGTCTCAAGTTCACGGTCGAGTCCGCCAACGCCACGCTGTTCGACGTGCGTCTGGAATTGCCGTCCGGGCGCGAGTGCTCGGACTACGAGGACCCGCTGGCCCCGTTGATGACCTGCACCGACGCGGCGGAGGGACAGCCCGGGACGTTGAGCGTACGGGAGCCCCTCGACGTGAATTGGCTGAGCGCCACGATCATCCCGGACTGGACGCTCCGTATCCCCCAGGGAACCTATTCCCGCATCGAGGCCCGCCTGGGTCAGAACGCGCCCTCGCTCCCCAGCTTCAGCATGGCCGCGAGCTTCACCTGGGAGGACCAGCGCCATGTCCTGACAGTGGCCTTCCCGTCCACCGCGGCCCTGCGCTTCGAGCCGCGGCATCCCTTTGACCTCAGCGACGCCGAAAACCCCGTCGTGGTGGGCAGCCTGGACCTGACCACGTGGCTCGACGGCGTCCCCGTGGCGAGCTGTCTGGCGTTGGGAGACCTGACCCTGGACGGCACCACGCTGCGCCTGGAGAGCGGGACGGGTGCGTGCGCGGGCGCCGCCGAGCGCGTGAAACAGAACATCGAAGCCAGCACCCGGATGTACCTCGCTTCCCACCGGTGAACCCATGTCCATGACCTCACGTTGGCTGTGTCTGTCTTTGATGTCCCTGGGGCTGTCCGGCTGCGGTGACAGCCATCCCCGGCTGTACTTCGCGCTCAATCACTCGTTCCTCCAGGGGAGCTCCCTGGCGGTCCCGGCCTCGGGAGTCCGGGCGATGACGGACCCGCCCTCGCTCCGCGACATCAAGTCGGGTGACGGATCGGCCTTCCAGCTGGAGTTCGCCACCGCCGACATTGCGGACATCCGTCTGGAATTGGGGGGAGGACTGCGTTGCGAGGACGTGGAGGACGAGCTCCCGGAGGGCACCGGGTGCGTCCAGTCGGGAGATGCCCCGGGCACGGTCACGCTCGCGGGTCCGTTCTCCATCGACCTGGGGACTGGGGAGCCCTGGAATGACGTGAAAGGACCGCGGGTGCCCCCCGGCATCTACCGGCGGGTGGACTTCGTGCTGGGGAAGAACGGTTTGAATGCCCACACCCGCCTGACCCAGGACTCGCGGGGCTGGGACATGAACCTCACCTTGCCCGAGGGCACGGCGCTGGGCTTCGAGACCGCCTACGACCTCACGCTGGAGGAGGGGGGTTCCCTGCGCGTGATGTTCAACCAGGATGCCTGGCTCAAGGAGCTGCCGCTGGGGACGTGCTTCCAGAGCGGAGAGCTGCCCCGGACGGACTCAGAGCTGCGCCTGGACGAAGCGCGCGGCGAGTGCCAGGGCGCCGGGGACCGGGTGCGCGACACCATCCGCACCCGGATCTCGCTGCAGTCCCGCACCTTCTGACCGCCGCGGTCAGGAGTGGATCAGGTCCGCCAACCACGGCAGCAGGACGAGCCACCACAGCAGCGGACTGACCAGCCCCAGGACCAGGCCCGTAATGGCCTGGCCCTGGCGGCCAATGGGCGGGGTCGCCGCCGGGTCCACGCGTGTCAGCGCCACCGCGCCGCAAATCACCGCGATGGGTGAGAGCAGGGGCATCAGCACCGAGCCGAAGCCGAACCGCAGCGCCTGATGCGCCATCGGGTTGTTGAAGCGCTGGTCCCAGAGAAACTTCAGCGCCCCGGGCGACACCGGCAGCCGGAAGAAGAGCTGGTTGCGCACGTCCCGGTGGATGCGCAGCCCGGTGAGCACCCCGGGGATGGCGCACAGGAAGTAGAAGAAGCGCCCATCCCGGTTCATGGCATCCGCCGCCACGGCCATCACCAACGGCGTGACCAGCATGGCGTGCCGCGCCCAGCGCTGGCCCAGGAAGAAGGCCACGCCCACCGGAACGGGCAACAGCAGCAACAGCGTGAACAACGACGACTTCGTCGCGCGCAGCCCCCACTGCGCCAGCGCGGCGGCGGTGGCCACGCAGAGCAGCAGCGTCACGCCTCCCACCACCCACGCCCAGTCATCGCGCCGGCCCCAATAGCGCTGGCGCAGGGCCTCCAGGTAGTTCACGTCCGGGCGCGCCGCGCAGGCCGTGCAATACAACCGCGCGCCCAGGCCCGCCACGGACGTGGCGCAGTCCGCGCAGAAGAAGCTCCCGCAGCGGGAACAGGTGCCGCCCGCGGGCAGGTCCGGGTGGACCGCGCAGCGGCCCTGCTGGGAGAGGGGCACCTCCGGGCTCATGGCCGCAGTGTCGCACGGCGAGCAACACCCGGCACCCCCGGGCCCACCCCGTCTCCTTCCGGCTTACAGGCCCCGGGGCGCGTGCTAAGCGCGCGAGAGAACGTCCTGAACCGTGGAGGAACCTTGTCCCGATTGAAGGCCCTCGCCGCAGCGGCCCTGTTCGTGGGGCTTCCGGCGCTCGCTCAGACCCCCGAGGCGAAGCCGCTGGAGCCCGGCCGCGAAAACCTGGCCATCCCGTATGAGAAGTACACGCTGCCCAACGGCATGGAGGTCATCTTCTCCGTGGACCGCAAGCTGCCCGTGGTGGCCGTCAACATCTGGTACCACGTGGGCGCCTACGACGAGCAGCCGGGCCGCACCGGGTTCGCGCACCTCTTCGAGCACATGATGTTCCAGGGCTCCAAGCACGTGCCGGACGACGTGCACATCGGCCTGCTGGAGCAGGCGGGCGCCACGGACCTCAACGGCACCACCAGCTTCGACCGCACCAACTACTACGAGACCGTGCCCAGCAACCTGCTGGAGACGGCCCTGTGGTTGGAGAGCGACCGCATGGGCTTCCTGCTGGACGCGCTCACGCAGAAGAAGCTCGATACGCAGAAGGAGGTCGTGAAGAACGAGCGCCGCCAGAGCGTGGAGACGGCCCCCTACGGCGAGGCGCAGGAGAAGGCGTGGCAGGCGCTGTTCCCCGCGCCGCACCCGTACTCCGGCAACGTGATTGGATCCATGAAGGACCTGGACGCGGCCACGGTGGATGACGTGAAGGGGTTCTTCCGCAAGTGGTACGCGCCCTCCAACGCGACGCTCGCCATCGTGGGCGACTTCGACCCCGCGAAGGCCAAGGCGCTGGTGGAGAAGTACTTCGGCACGCTGACCTCTGGACCCAGGCCCCAGCGTCCGGACGTGAAGCCGGTGAAGGTCACGCGTGAGACGGTCATCCGCCACGACGAGAAGGTGGCCACGCTGCCCCTGCTCACCATGTCCTGGCTCACCGCCCCGTACCTGAAGCCCGGGGACGCGACGGCGGACGTGCTCGCCACCGCGCTGGGCACGGGCCGCGCGAGCCGCCTGTACCGCCGGCTGGTGCTGGACAAGCAGCTGGCGCAGAGCGTGGACGCCGTGCAGCAGAGCCAGGGCGCGCAGTCCGTCTTCTCCATCGAGGCGGTGGCCCGGCCCGGCGTCACCACGGACACGCTGAAGAAGGAGATCGACGCGGTGCTGGACGAGGTCCGCAAGGACGGCGTCACGCAGGAGGAGATTGTCCGCGCGCGCACCCGCTATGACACGCGCCAACTGGCGGGTCTGCAGGCGGTGGGCGGATCCGGCAGCAAGTCCGACACGCTCCAGAGCTACAACCAGTTCGTGGGCGAGCCCAGCTACGTCGCGCAGGACCTGGCGCGCTACCAGGACGTCACGCCCGACGCGGTGAAGCAGTTCGCCAACGACGTGCTGCGCCCGGACGCGCGCGTCGTGCTCCACGCGGTGCCGTCCGCCGACAAGGCCGCGCCGTCTTCCGCCCCGGGCAAGGAGGCCCGCTAGTCATGCACCGCCGAATCCTCACTGCCCTCCTCACGCTGTCCGTCGCCGGCTGCGCCACCACGAAGCCCGCGGAGACGCCTCCCACCGAGACGCCTCCCACGGCGCAGCAATCCCAGACACCCGCTCCGGACGCGGAGGCGTTCCGCGACCAGCAGCCCAAGCCCGGAAAGCCGCCGGAGCTGGTGCTGCCCACGTTCGAGCAGGCGAAGCTGGACAACGGCCTCACCGTCATCGTCAGCACGCGCAAGGAATTGCCGCTGGTGTTCGTGGGCATCGCCTTCGCCGCGGGCGGGTCGCAGGAGCCCGCCGCGAAGCTGGGCATCGCGGACCTGTCCTACCGCATGCTGCTGGAGGGCGCGGGCAAGCGCGACACGGTGGCGCTGGACAACGCGTTCGCGGACCTGGGCGTGTCGCCCGCGCTGTCGGTGGACCCGGACGGCGCCTTCGTGGGCGCGCGCGTGCTCACGACCAACGTGGACGCGGCGATGAGCCTGCTGTCGGACGTCGTCCTGCGGCCCACCTTCGACGCGAAGGCCTTCGAGCGCCGCAAGAAGCAGCAGTTGGGCGAGCTGGTGCGCCGCATGGGCGACCCGAACTTCCTGGCGCAGCAGGCCTACTACCAGGCCGTGTTCGGCGCGGACCACCCGTATGGCCACACGTCCGGCGGTACGCCGAAGACGGTGGAGTCGCTCACGCTGGCGGACGCGAAGAACTTCTACACGAAGAACACCGGCCCTCGCGCCGCCGCGCTCATCATGACCGGCGACGTGACGCTCCAGCAGGCAGTGGAGTGGGGGAAGAAGTACTTCGGCGGGTGG
The DNA here is from genome assembly GCF_003668965.1 of Corallococcus sp. AB030. Classification (NCBI taxonomy): domain Bacteria; kingdom Pseudomonadati; phylum Myxococcota; class Myxococcia; order Myxococcales; family Myxococcaceae; genus Corallococcus; species Corallococcus sp. AB030. The sequence continues at coordinate 2,046 of NZ_RAWQ01000064.1, read as the reverse complement.
AAGGGCGGGGCCGTGGCTCCCAAGCCGCCGCCCGCGCCGCCCGCGCCGCCGCGTCAACTGGTGCGCGTGGTGCCCAAGCCGGGCCTGGAGCAGACGGTGGTGCTGGTGGGCCGTCCTGGCCTCGCCACGGGCCACCCGGACGAGTTCCCGCTGGAGCTGGCCACCACGGTGTTCGGCGGCTTCTTCGGCAGCCGGCTCAACATGAACATCCGCGAGGACAAGGGCTACAGCTACGGCGCCAACGCGCACCTGGGCACGCGCCTGGGCGTGGGACCGCTCACCGCGTACGCGGCCGTGCGGAAGGACGTGACGGGTCCGGCCCTCAACGAGTTCATCAAGGAGCTGGCCGGCATCAAGTCCAACCCCATCACGGAGAAGGAGCTGGCCGCGGCGCGCGAAGGCCTCATCCGCGCGTTCCCGGGCGCCTTCGAGACGGTGGAGGGCCTGGGTGTCAGCGCCGCGAATCTCTACTTCCACCGCCGGCCGATGGATGAGTTCAAGCGCACCGTGGAGGGACTGGAGAAGGCCAGCGCCGCGGAGGTGCAGCGCGTGGCCGAGTCCTACCTGGACCCGGCCAACATGCAGGTGGTGCTCGTGGGCGACCCGCTGGTCATCCAGGAGCAGGTGACGCCGCTCAACCTGGGCAAGCTCACGCTGGAAGAGACGCCGGCGTCCAAGTAGCGCAGCGCTTCACTTCGAGATGTTGAAGCCGGGGTCCCGACGTGGGTGTCGGGGCCCCGGTTTTTCATTCCCGGGTGGGCTCGTTCTCTTCCTGGCGGGCTTCGGCCCTGAGGCGGCCGCGCTCCTCGCGCTCCTCGTCGTCGACGTCATCGAGGACGCTCTGGGGGTTGTTGCGATCCCCGCCGACGGGGGCGTCGCTGTCGAAGGCGAACTTCTGCTCCTCGGTGGAGTGCTTGGCGTCGTCCGCGTACAGGGGCTTGGTGTCGTCCGCCTCCAGCCCCCGCTCCACGCGGTCCTTGGCGAAGCCGGGCTTGTGGGCGGTGTCGCTCTTCTTGCGGGTGGCCATGGGTTGCTCCTGAAGGGGGTGGGACAGCTCACACACGCTCAATGTCGGCAGCCCTGGCCGCATGCACCACGGTGGGAGCCCTGGGGCGGGGGGCTGGTCGCCTGCCCCCTGACCTTGGCGCGCGGAAGCGGCTAGGATGGGGACTCCATGGTTGGACGCAGCGGGAACAGCCAGCGGCACGAGGGGACGACGTCCTCCGTGGGCGCGCGCGTCCAGACCGTGATGACCGAGACTTGCACTCGCACCGGCCTGACTCCTCGCGGAGCGCGGACCGCCTGACTTCCGAAGTGGACCTCCTGAAGGTCCCTCCTTCCGAACCCGGCCCCGCGCTCCTCCCGAGCGCGGGGCTTTTTCGTTGCCCCATCTGCCAGTCGTCACCCCCGAGGACCCGCATGACGCCGCTTCCGATGTGCCGCCCCAGCCACCGAGTCCCGTCGTTCCGGAAGGAGTCCGTGTCATGCGCGTGATGAAATTCGGTGGCACCAGTGTCGGAGATGCGGAACGGATGCGCGGAGTGGTGGCGCTGGTGGAGGAGGCGCGCAAGGCCGAGCGGGTGATGGTGGTGGCGTCCGCGGTGTCGGGCATCACGAATCTCTTGGTGGAGGCGGCGAAGGTGGCGCAGGAGGGCGAGTCCGTGCAGGAGGCCTGCGCCCGGTTCGACGACACGCACTCCGCCATCGCGAAGGTGCTGAGCGTGGACCTGAAGCCCGCGCAGACGCGGCCCCTGGCGGAGGGGCTGGTTGCGCTTGGCGTCGAGCTGCGAGGGCTGCTGCAGGGCGTGGGGTTGCTGCGGGAGTGCTCGCCATCGGTGCTGGCGCACCTGTCGGGGCTGGGGGAGCGGGCGTCGTGTCTGCTGCTCGCGGCGCTGCTGGAGGCACGGGGCCTGGAGCCCGTGAGCGTGGACCCGAGGCAGGCGCTGGTGTGTTCGGGAGACCCGCTGCAGGCGACGCCCCGGGTGGAGGAGATTCGCGCGAGGTTCGCGACGTTGCGCGAGGGCGGGCCGGGGCTGATGTTGATGC